>JAEDNF010000054.1 GCA_016302655.1 Oscillospiraceae bacterium
CGCTGACAGACAGCTTGAGGAAAGAATCAAAATCGTAGTTCTGTACTACACTTTGCGGCACGGTAAAGGTGAACCGTGCCGTTTTTCCTCCGTCGCTGTAAACAGCTCCGTTTTCGTCTGCTGTGAAGCCCTTTGTTTCTTCTCCCGAAGCCGAAACGAAGTTGCACACAAACTTACTTACCCGTGATATATCATCTCTTGCCGTTACCGTCACGGTAAGCGGCGCATTGTAAAAGCCGAAGGTGATATTCTCAATAACCGTGTCCATAACGCTCTTGCCGTACTCTACGCTCACTATCTCGGGCGCTGTGGTATCAACGGCAAACGGTGAAGAAGCGTAGCTCTCCGCCTCGTTACCAGCCTTATCGGTACACTTTACATTAAGCGTATATACTGCGTCCGAAGCAAAATTTACCGTAGCGGTATATCTGTCTGCACCCTCGCTCTTCCAGGAAGAAATGTTTACCTTTGCGCTTATATCCTCGCCCGAAGCGTCCTTTGCGCTTACCGAAAGCAAAGTCTTTTCTTCGCTGAAATTATGCTCGGTTATCGTAACCGTTGCAGTGCGCTGCTTTGCATAATACTGCGTACCGTCTGCAACGGTAACGGGTATATTATCGTCAAACTTCACCGATATCACAGGCGATACGGTATCTATCACTCTTACTGCCGACTGATAGGTTTTCATCTTATTAGCCGAGCGGTCGGTATACTCCGCTTTAATTATATACGCTCCGTCACCGCTAAGCGTAAATACGGCGGTATGCTTGTCATCTGAGCCGTCCGTCCACACAGCGTTATCAACGGAGGTATATGCACCGCCGTCCTTGCTGACCGATATTTTCACTTCCGAGCTTACAAAGTTAGCTTCGGTAATGCTGAGCCTTGCCTCAATCTTTCCGCCTGTGCTCTTGCCGTAGAATATTCCATCATTGCCCGAAACAGTAGGCTCGGAATATACTATCTCGTCAAACAAAGGCGAAACGGTATCGTTGATAATGATATTGCTGTCGGTTGTTTTGTTTGCCGTATTAGAATAAGAGTCGGCAGCCGTTACGGTTATGCTTCCTCTTATCTGGTCTGCTTCGCTTCTCAAAAGAGTAACCGTTGCGGTGAATTTTGACTTATCGGTCTTATCCTGTACCGCCTTTACCGTCTGCTGTTCGTACTTTTCCTTGTTCACTGAAGAAGCGCCCTGCGCCCTGTTATATTCCCAGGTGAAGCTGTCCACTCCGCATACATCGTCGTAGGCAGTAAAGGTCACTTTTACAGTATCGGTATTGCTGTTGTAGTATTTCTCCCTGCCGAACTCATTTACAGGCTCGCTGAAAGATACGGCTACGCCGTACGGTGCAGTACCGTCTACGGCAAATCGTCCCGCAGCCGCCTTATTGCTCAAATTGCCCGAGCGGTCTTTGCAGGAGAGTACGATATCGTATATTCCGTCATCGAAGCCGTTAAAGGAGAATATATGCTCGTCGGAGCTGTTGCCCTCAGTCCAGTTTGAAGCGTTTTTAAGCGCAGTAACAAGCCTTGCTTTAACGCTTTCACGGTCGATGGCGTTGCCGTTTATATCCGTTGCGGTAAAGCTGTCGAGTATCATTCCCGACGGTGTGAAATATGGCTCTCTTACCGTTACTTTAAGCGTGCGTGACTGTCCGTCAGCGGCTGCAACGATATATGAAGAGGACCTATCAACGACATAGGTATACTGCGAGGTCAGTTCATTCTTATTTCCCGATTTATCGGTACATTCTACCTTTACCTTGTACTCTGCCTCATCCGTCAAGGTGAACGAGCTTTGATATATATCCGCTGTGACACATTCCCATTCGCTCAAAGTGAACGGCTCACCGTAGCTCTTTCCGCCGTCCTTGCTCACTCTTATCTTCACGATATCGGGATAGAAGTTCGCTTCATTTACCGATACCGTGAACTTTACGCCTTCACTTCCGTAATATATCCTGTCCTTGTCCGAAGACACACCGGTGCTGTTGCCCAGCGTAATAACGGGCGTTCTTGTGTCTATTACAAATTCATAGCCGTCATTCCATACAGCCTCGTTGCCTGCCTTATCAAAAGCGGAGAACACTATTTTGCCTCTGTACTGCCTTCCAACGCTCTTTTTTACCGTCAGAACAGCCTTGCCGTCCTTGCCGAATGCTATTTCTCCGCCGTCTTCCGCAATATTTATATCCGAAGCTTGTTCATCCCTTACATAGCTCCACTTTATACGGTCAAGTCCCGATGCGCTGTCGGACGCTCCGAACTCGAACTTCACATCGCTGTCATATCTGCCGAAGGAGATAGCTCCCAGCACTACCGACAGACATTCCTCACGCATAGCTACGCTAAGCCCCGACGGAGCAGTCTTGTCTATTTTAAGCTTTATCGTCTGCGGGGGAGTTATCGCACCGCTTTCATCCTTGAAATAAAGCTCCTCAGTATATACCGCTTCATCGGAGTATTCCTTCTCGCTTACATACGCACCGTCTGCGCCGTCTGTGCTGAACAGATATCCCTCAGCCGCCTTTATTATAAGCGTACCGTTATACCATTTTTTCTCGTCAAAGCTGTCAAGCACTGTTTCATTGCCGCCTTTGCTTTCTGTAACATAAAACAGCTTTTCCGATACGCTGAGGTATGATATCTTAACAGAATACGACTTTTCGCACGATGGGTAAACATTATCCTCCGTGCCGCTTTTTGACACAGTTACTCTGACTTCTACCGAGCCTCCGTTTGCCTTTAGTACCTCAGTCAGCTTTTTAAGGTCGCTTATCTGAAGTCTGCCCTTGATATCCGTCTTATCGGAGTTTTCGGCGTTGCCTGTTGCTCCCTCGCTTACTATCTTTATTCCGATATCGGTTTTATCTATAGTTATCACGGGTGCATTATCGTTCTTGTAGGAAGTTACCGTCCAGTTGTCTATAACTCCCTCGTTTGTACCGAGTGTATATTCCGCATTTCTATCGGGCAGGTCATGAGCAAGGATCAATGCGTCCTCTTTTGTTGCGCAGATTTTTACTGTCTTGTTTATCTCTGCGCCGTTATAGTTGCCGTTGCCGCTTCTTGAAGCGGTTATTGTTACTATGCCGGGGGAAAGAAGCGTCAGCATACCGTTTTCATCGATAACAGCCACTTTTTCGTCGCTCACGCTGTAGCTCACCTTGTTTTGCGAAAGCTCGGGTGTATCGTCATATACTGCGCTGAAATCGGCATTTCCGCCTTTTACAAAGCTAATAGTATCCCTTACATTACGGTTAAAAGAAAGCGCCTGGTCAGCCTTTTCTATCTTCAATGTAAACTTGGTTATGTAAGGGAAGTAGTTCTCGTTTTTAACCGTTATTACAACAACATACTCGCCTGCGTCTTTTACTGTACCTATCTCGCCTGTTTCGGTATTTTTTATCTTGCAGATAACCGTGTCGCTGTCCGAGGGGGCTTTTCCCTGTGTAAATCCGCCCACAAGGTGCTCCTCGCCGTCATATACAGCTTTATATATTCCGTCGGTTTCATCCTTCTCGCCGTACGGGACAAACTCTATGTTCATTCTGCTTACCTTGCCTATAGTAATGACATAGGTACGCCTGAAGGTATAGTGGTTCGCTCTTTCTATCTTAAGCGTTATCGTATATTCGCCTGCGTTCTTGATTTTCGGGATACTGTCGCAGGAGTCATATTCCGTACCGTTAAAGCTGTAGCTTACCTTATCTCCGTCTTTGATACCCTCTACAGAAAAAGCCGTGTGAGCCTTGCCGTCAAACTTTGCATAATACTGCTCGGTATCTCCGTCTTCTCCGTTATAATCGCCGTATACATTTACTGTCGGGGTTATATTTGCAGGCATTATTTCCACGGTGAAGCTCTTTAATATCGGCTCGTGATTGTCGTCGGTATTGATGCTTGCCGTCACGGTATATTTCCCTGCGTCATAAAGCTTTGCGCCTTCACACTCGGTACCGTCTTCACGGTATGCTTTTATTTCGGCTGTGTACCGTCCGTTGTAGCCGTTTGCGGTTACAGCGGCGGCAGTATGCTTTCTCCCGTCAAAAACGGCGGTATATACACCGTCAGACAGCGTACCGTAAGGGGTAACGGTAAAATAGCTGTCCTTTATCTGCGCCTTTGCTACGGTTATATTATCGGTTACTATGATCTTTTCCTTACAGCCGTATCTTCTTATTGTAGTTTCAACCGAATATGTTCCTGCTTCAACTACCGAGCAGGAGCTATCATCGGTATTAACTATCTCGGAGTTGCCGTCCGTTACTTTATAGGTGACTTTGTCCTCATCGGTAACGCCCGACAGAGTCACGAGTGCGTTTTGACTTCCGTTATACTTAAGACCGCTAACAGCTTGTGCGGTAACGCCCTCTATCTCATCTGTTGCCGCTGTCAGCTTCACCGGGTACACCTGAGCCTTATACGAGCCCAGCGTTCTGTCTGTGTAGCTTACCGTCTTGTAGCCGTATGCCTTCACCGAATATGAAAGCACCATACCGCTTACATAGCTATCCTTTTCAATAAGCAAGGCAAAGCCGTTTTCATCGGTCGTGACAGATCTATCCGAAATGTATATCTCACCGCCGTCAGAAGAGCGCACCGTATATGTAACTACCGCATTTTCTATTGCGCCCATCGTATCCCTGTCTACCACTCCGATAGTTACTCCAAGCTCGCTCAAAGTATTTTCTGCCGATACTTTAAGAGAAGTAAAGGGTATCAGAGTAAACAGCATAGCTGCGGCAAGAACAGCCGCAATTATCCTGTCTTTAGTTCTGACAGCAGACTTAAGCATGGTTCATTTCCCCTCTTTGTTAAGAATGATATAATGATATATTTTTCCGTTCAGCATTGCATGGGCATATAAGCACAGCATCATCAAAAACAAGGCAGTAAAGGTAACTGCCGTATTTTCCGCCGCAAGTATTATCGCTGTTACAAATGCCGCCGCAGATAAAATCAGCGCCGAGTCGGCAACTTTTGCGACCTTTCCGGAAAAGAAGGTAAGAATACCGGGCAAAGCCTTATTATGCTCCTTTGCCGCTTTGCTCTTTTCACACCGATTCTTTACCTTTGCCGCCGCAACAAGAAATACCACAGCGCCGATAAGCGACGCCCAGAAAACCGAGCCGCCTATTATATTTCCCGTGTTATCTTCCGAAAATATCATCTGCAATAACGGCATCAGAATAAATGAAGCCGCATTGATAAAAAACAGCGCCGCAGATACCGTCCACAGCACCGCAGTCTTTTTTACCGCACTCATACTATATCCTCATCGGTGCTTACAGTAATTATCCTCTCGATCATAACAAGCTTTGGAGTCTGCTCCTCAGAGCCGACCGTATCGCCGAGCTTTTCTGTTATCGAGCCTGTCGCACCGCTTTCATCGCCGTTATCCGTAAGCAATTCCGTCGCAGAGTCATCGGCGGTAAGCACTTCCGTCGCAGAATCGTCGTCGGTAAGCAATTCCGTCGCAGAATCGTCTGCGGTAAGCACTTCGGTCGCAGAATCATCAGCGGTAAGCACTTCCGTCTGCTCGCCGTTTTCCGCATCAAGCTTTACCGTTTCATTATCGTCACCGCTATTGTCAAGCGGAAGCGTTTCGTCAATCTCGCTTATGTCGGCGAGGGCTTTTGTACGGTTATCTTTTTCTATTTTTCTCGGTACTATGGATTTTCCCTGTGCCGTACCGCCGTTATTTTTGCCGCTTTCAGCCTCGATTTTTTCTGCGGCTCTTATTGCGGCTATCTTCTTTCTTGCGTTTGCTCCCGTCAGCTCGCCGATAACGGAAGGTATTTTAAGCGCAAAAAACAGTACTGCCGCCGCAACCGCACCGACTATACCCAGTACAAATGCTATCACCGACAGCACAGAAAGGATATCAGCCATAGTTTTCCCCTCCGTTTCATTAGCCGACAACAACAAGACCGGCGTTAATATATGCGTTTCTTATGATAGCCATAAATGCGTCATAAGACTCGTTTATCTTCTGCTGACAATTTTTAACCGCTTCAAGCTCGGAGCTTATCTCCCCTGCGCTTTCTACGATAGCTTTCATCTCGCTTTCGATCTCGTCTAAGGTTACGCCGAAGGATATAGCCCTGTCGTGCTGTCCTGCAATGAAAAGCATATACGCATAATAGAACGATACGGCGTCATAGTTTGCGTCGCTGTCTTTTTCGCTGCGGACATATTCTATTGTGTCCTTTATCTCGTCGATAAGCTTGTAATAATCGTCCCTTGACGGCTCTTTGGTCGTAGTCGAGTTGCTCATATAACAGCATATATCGTAATAGCACTGCGCTATCTGCTTTTTATCGTAATCACAGTCTCCGCTTACCGCTTTTTCAAAGTACTTCTTTGAGTTTGCGGCTCTTGACTTAAGAGTAGCGGTATCGCTGTTATAATCCGAGAAGTACAGCTTTCCTATATCGTAATAAAGCTGTGCCGCCTTGCTGTCGTTTATATCAAGCGCATTTGCGTTGTTGTCGATCGTGTTTCCTATCTTTACTATAGTGTCGTTCTTCCTCGATTCGTCCTCAAGCATAATGCAGTTTTCAATCAGCTTTTCGTATGCGTCTGCTCTGCCCGGGTAAATTGCGATCGCCTCATAATATGCCGCCGTATCGCTCTTTTCGAGAAGAAGCTCATAGTCGCCGTTATTGATGCTGACCGAAGCGGCGCTCAGCGCACCTCCCGTAACAAGCATAACTGCGCTTGCGACTGCCGCCGCAATAAAGATATGCAGTTTTCTTCTGAGCTGTTTTTTCCATTGCCTTGTAACCTTGCCGGGATCCTGCAGATCTATCAGCAGTTCTTCACAGCTCTGATAACGGTTTTCGGGTGCAGGCTGTACGCACTTATCGATTATGGCTTCGATACCTTCGGACAACGAAGGATTCCAATGCCTTACGGGAGCGTATGCCATGCCTGCTTTCGGCTCAACATTTGTAAGCAGGTGGTGCATGGTCATACCCAGCGCAAATATATCCGATCTTGCGTCGGTCTGACCGCTGTACTGCTCGGGCGGAGCGTAGCCCTTTGTTCCAAGCACCGTTGTATCGTATGCGTTATTCTCTTTATATTCTCTTGCTATGCCGAAATCGATTATGCTTATGTTGCCGTTTGGCTTTAACATAAGGTTTGCAGGCTTCATATCACGGTAGATTATCGGCTTTTTCTGCGAATGGAGATAAGACAGCACATCGCACGCCTGCATAGCCCAGCCGATGACCTTCTCTTCGCTCTGTGCGCCTTCTTCTTTAAGTATCTTGTCCAGCGACACGCCTTCAATATAGTCCATTACTATATAGATAGACTGCCCGTTGTCTATGATATCGACTATACGGGGCAAAGCCGGGTGGTCAAGCCCCTTTATCATATTTGCTTCGGCAAGCAGGCTGTTTATAACTATATCGTCTTTCTTGCCGTCGCCCTTTTTTCTGACCTCTTTTACCGCCCAGTTACGATTGAGGTGGGTATCCTGAGCAAGATAGACAAACGACATTCCGCCCTTGCCGATAAGCTTAAGTATTTCATATTTTCCGTCAATTACGGTGCCTGTTTCAGTCATCGTTCTCTCCCTGCATAGCCTTTATCAGCAATGCTGTAATATTATCTCTCTCGCCTCTTGCTTTTACAAGGCCGCCAATATCGCAAAGAGCCGTGTTCATTGCCTCTTTGCCCGAATTAAAAGCGGCGCTGAACGCCGTGTACATTTCTTCTTCGGATACATTATGCCGAAAGCCGTCGGAGCAGAGCATATATCCGCCCTCTTCGCCCCTGCCGAAAAGCACCTGCGGCGTGACCGATTCGCAAGCTCCCACGCACTGCAGGAGAATATTCCTGCGGCTGTCATTCTTCGCCTGCTGCTCAGTCATATTACCGTTACGCACTTCTCTTGCGACAAAGGTCTGATCCTCCGTCAGCTGTCTTATCGAGGTATCTATGCGGTACGCACGGGTATCTCCGACATGAACGGCGATATATTCCCCCCCGATAAAGAGCATACCGGTAAAGGTCGTTCCGAGCTGACAGTTATTACTGCCGCCGTACCGTGAAAGCTTAATATTCAGCACCTCAAGCTTATGCACCCAATCAGCCGCAACAGCTCTTATATCGTGCAAAGTAAGCGCAGAGGGCAGTTTTTCGTCAAACCAGCGGTCAAACTCACGGATAACAACAGCGCTTGCAAGCTCGCCTTTGCTAAGTCCTCCCATACCATCGCATATCGCCGCCATAAGTATCTCACCGCCTGCATATTCTGCACGCCTTACGACAAAGCTGTCCTGGTTTATTTCCTTTAAAATGCCGGCGTCGGTATATGCCGCAACCAAATACCTCATCTGTCCCTCCGAATGATCATCCGCCGTAGCCGAAGATGAACTCTTCGTTTGCAAGCATTATCCTGTCGCCGTCTTTAAGTGCATACTCAGTCATCGGCAAAAGCTCATTGCCGTTTAAATATGTCTTGTTTGTTGAATCCTTGTCCATTATGTAATAGCAATCGCCTTTCAATATGATATCTGCGTGCTGACGGCTTATTGTGCGGTCGTCCTTCAAGGCATAGTCGCAGACTCTCTCACAGCGCCCTATCCTGAAAGTTTTGAATCTTACCGCTACCTTTTCACCGGTTTTCACTCTGAGCAGCGACGGGAAGCACAGAGTTTCCTCAT
>JAEDNF010000055.1 GCA_016302655.1 Oscillospiraceae bacterium
CAAGGAAGCTGTCAGGTGAGGTATAGTGCGGTTCTGTACCCGAAAAATCAGACAGCGTAATATCGGTTTTGCCGATAGATTCATTAACCTTATTCTTTAGTTCATCACAACTCATACTGCGGGGGAATCTTGTATCTGTTGAGAAGGTGAGCTTTCCGTCTTTTGCATCTATCAGGCTCAGAACACATGTAAGTGCACCCGATTCATCTTCACAGGCAACTCCGAGAGAATTGCCGTTTGTCTCGCCGTGAGGATATAGTCTGACAATATCCGACAGCAGTTTTGCTGTAGTCTTATCACTGATATCAAGAGAGCAGAGCAGTTGTAAAAGTCCTGTTATTGCATTTGTTCCTATTTCGGGGGTAGAGGCGTGTGCCGATTCGCCTTTTGATATAATGTGTACAGTATCTCCCTGCTCGTTTATTGAATAAACACAGCCGTTGTTGCTGTTTGCTATGAAAGCTTTTGCTGAATCGGCGTATTTGCTGTCAATTACAGCTTCGGCTTCACTCGGAACGGCATTTATAACCTGTCCGCCGTGAATGCTTATTATATCGCAATTGCTTATTTTTGCTGAGAAGCTCATTCTCGCCATACCTTTTTCACAGTTGATTACAGGATAAGATGCGTCGGGAGTGAATACCATTGACGGCATTTTTTCATTTTTGAGATAGTGTTCAATATCTGCTGAACCGTTCTCCTCGTTAGTTCCGAATATCAGCCGCACTCCTTTGGAAAGCTTTACGCCAAGCTCTTTTATTGCATAGAGAGCAAAAAGCGCAGAAACCGCCGGTCCTTTATCGTCTGTTACGCCTCTTCCGTATAGGATACCGTCTTTTTCGGTAAGAGAAAAAGGCGGATATGTCCAACCTTTACCTTCGGGTACAACATCGAGATGGCATAATACGGCGAGCGACGGCTCGGATGAGCCATTGGGAAGAAAGTCTACCGTTCCGTAATAGTTATCCCTGTTAGTTACGCCAAAGCCCATCTGCGAAGCGGCATTCAGGATTACGGATAACGCTTGTGCCGGTTTTTCACCGAACGGAAATGTATTTGTTGCCTCACCCATAACACTTGGTATAGAAATCAGCTCAGACAGCAGGCTAAGCATCTGATTTTCATGATCTTTTACAAATTTTCTGAAAGAATCCATTTATTTATCATCCCTTTAAATTGGTTTACTTTTATATTATACTCTTTGAGGGCGTTTCGGTCAATAAACAATTGACATTTTTTGCTTGTTGTGATATAATTTACACGTAACTATATTAATAATCAGAGGTGATAGTCATGTCGGGCAATTCTCAGAAAAACGAAAACAAGAAACAGTTCAGATTCAAGAAAAACCTGCTCAAAGATTTTATTTTCAAAGATCCTTATCTTGACGGGGAACTCGGTAATTATAAGCGTGGTTCACTTTTCAGGAATGATGTGGCTTTTATTTCTGTAACAGACGGAAGTTTTTCTGCAAAGGTGTTTGTCGGCTCTGCGTCAAATGCGTCAGATGCATTTGAAATTGCCGCTAAAAAAGCCGAGACATATATTGATAAGCATAATACGGCACCGCTTTGGGTGAAAGTTGATTTTATTAACAGCTGTTCCATTACCGGTCGTGAAGAACTGTGCGATGATATCAGAGCAGGCAGAGAATTTTTCTTCAAAAGCGGAGTCAGCTTTGACGCAGGATTTGAAACCGCACTGCTTGAGGCACAGCTTAACTGCTGTGGACTTATAAACTACAAAAACGGTACTCTTAACGAGAACGCAATCAAGAGTTATTTAAAAGATAACGATATAGAATTAGCAACTATACCCGACACGCTGATAAGATTTACAACGGTCGGATATATCTGCGATGAAAATAAAAAACTGTACAAGCTTTATACCGATGAAGAAAACTACGGAAGACGAATTTTGTCTGAACTTACTAAGGAAGACATCAGAAAAGTAATTGAAACTTCTTCCTGGTTCCTTTCTGCCTGCGTAAAAGAAGACGGAAAATTTGACTACGGTATAAATCCCGTAAATGATTTCCATTTTGTGACTTATAATATCCTAAGGCATACAGGTACTATATGGAGCCTTATTATGCAGTACGATACTACAAAGGATAAAAAGCTTCTTCCTAAGATTGAGAGCACTATAGGTTTTCTTTTGCAGAATATAGAGTATTCCGACAGCGAGCACGCTCATCTTGTCGAGCGTAAGGCCGATGAGATAAAGCTCGGAGGAAATGCAGTTGCTGTGATAACGCTTTCTACTTATGCGGCGATATTTGAAACCGATAAGTATAATGAGCTGATTTCAAAACTCGCAAATTCCATTCTTTCAATGCAGGAAGAAGACGGAAGTTATTATCATGTTCTCAGCTTCCCGGGCTTTGAACGCAAGGAACGGGACAGAATAGTATATTATGACGGCGAGGCAACATTCGCTCTGGCAAGAGCATATAGCATTACGCATGACAAGCGGTATCTTGAAGCCGCTGAAAAAGCACTCGATTATTTTATTGAAAATGATTACACTCGCTTTTGTGACCATTGGATCGCATATTCGGTAAATGAGGTCACCATGTATGATCCGCAGGAAAAATATCTTAACTTCGGACTCAAAAACGCAAACGACAATCTCAATAAGATGTTCAATCAGGATACTACCTTCCACACATTCCTTGAACTGCTGATGGCGGCATTTGAGCTTTATGAGAGAATAAAGGAAAAGAAAATATATGTATCCTATATGCAGAAGTTCAATTTTGAAGCTTTCATCCGTACCATATACAGAAGAGCGCATTATATGCTCGGCGGCTACCTTTATCCCGAGATAGCAATGTATATGAAAGTACCTTCATCGGTTGTCTATACCTTCTGCGTAAGACATGACAGCTACAGAATAAGAATAGACGATGTTCAGCATTATATAGGCGGATATTACAATTTTTACAAGCATTTTGACAAGCTGAACGAGTATTACAAACAGATAACGGATAAACCCGTTACCAAGACCGTCGAAGTAACCGCCGACAGCGAGAGGGCGTCGTTTGTAAACTGGATACTGAGCAATATTTAATCGGTGTGAGAGGAAAAGTCTATGAATTTTAAGCAGCTTAGAGAACAGCAAAAAACTTTTCCGGTTGAGGTTAAAACAGGCGAAGGTGTAGTTGAACTTAACTGGAACGATGTAAAATATGCCGATGGTTACCGTATCTTTACTTCTCCCGTCGGTAAAAATCACTTTATAGGTGAAATAAATGTTAAAGAACCGAGAGCAGTGCTCAAAAAGAGAAAGAACGGCCTTGCACTCAGTTATAAGGTCAAAGCGTTCAGAATAGCAGACGGACCGGATAATTTTTTCGGAGAGTCGGAAGTGGTTATAGCTTGTCCTATGGAGACTCCGAAAAAACTTACCGCTTCGGTCGGAAAAGACGGCGTATGCAGACTTTCTTGGAGATATAACGCCGCTTGTGACGGATTTAAAATTTACGCCGATGCTGACGGAAGCGGCAAATATACCTTTGTTCGTTATTGCAAGGACTCTGCCTGCAATCTTGACGGCTTTAACAAAAGCGGCAGCGTATCCTTCTGCGTAAGAAGCTTTGTTATGGTAGAGCACGAAGAAAAGCTGAGCAAGGCGTCAGCCCCTGTTACAGCCGTAATACCAAAAGCTAAGACAGAGAGAACAGCAACACCAAATCATTCGGAAATAAGGAAAGTACCCGGAAGCTATGATAACGCAAGATTTTGTGCAGGCAAGGGTCAGCTTCAGAATAATAACCATAAGTGTACCGTAATGATAGGCGGAGATATAACGGCGTCAAAAGAAATGCAGAGAGCCGCAGTAAAAGGTTCTTCGTCATTTAATGATGCATTCGCCTCACTTGGCGGAATATTTGCTTCATCGGATTATTCGGTAGCTGTCCTTGACAGCGATGTAAACGACAAGCGACCTTATGCGTTTGAAGATGAGAGTTCAAGAAACTGCCCTTCGGTTATCGCCGATGCTATCTGCTCCTGCGGTATTGATGCGGTTGCAGTTAATCCGAGTGTGGTTCACGGTGTACCAAAATCACTCGAAAAGTATCCGCTTACCGTAATCGCTAACGATAAGTGTGTATTTAAAGGAACGGAATTCTCGATTGTAGATATCAATAACATAAAAGTCGGCTTTATTTCCTCAACGGTAAATAAGGATATAAGCGCCGATGTAAAGCGGCTCCGTGACAGAGGAGCAGAGTATGTGTTCATGTTCTGCTCATGGAATGAACGGCATACTCCCGTAGTAAAGAGAAGATGGCGTGTCAGGGCTGAAGAAGCCGCAAAATGCGGTGTTGATATGATAGTAGGCTGTGGACTTAACGCTGTTGCAGAGTATGATGTGATTGAATGTGAGGACGGCAGAAAAGTACCTGTGGCTTACTCTATAGGCTCGATTGTGCCTGATGAAGCCTTCACAAAATTTGAAGATATAGGTTCGATACTTTGCGTTAGGCTGAAGAGAGATACGCAAAGTTCAAAAGTGCTGACCGACTTTGTCGGATATATACCTTATGCGATAAAACAGAACGGTGCAGACAGAAGAGCAGTATTGCTTACCGATGAAAATATCAGATATTTCGGTACTGCGACTTTCGAGTCTTATAAAAAGAAGATTGCCGCAGTGCTTGGTTCAAAAATCGGTCTTGCAAGATATGAAAACAAGGGTAAAGAGCATTCGTTTGCACTTATGGGTTCTGTGCTTACAGCAGATTTATTTGACGGTGACGAAACTGTTACGACAGACAGGTCACATCTGTTCATATCCCAACTTGCAGTCTGCGGTAATAATATAGACACGGACGAGAAGTATTACCGTGATGGGGTAATACCGCTGTATTATAATCTGACAAAGGGATTTGACGAGTATCTTGCGGAGAATAAGTCCGAGAATCTGATTCTTGACCTTTACTATGCCGCATCAACACCTATATATGAGATGGACGGTGTGCTGTATTCCGGCGGAAAAGCATTTGTTGAGTCACGCTTCTATGAAGAATACAAAGACAGGCTCAAAAAGCTGAGCATAAAGGATGAAAGCGTATGGAAGCCGTTGCTTGACCGCTTTATTGCTTCTGTAACTTCTGTTTACAGTCCGAAGAATATAATGCTTATCCGAGTGGGAGATCCCGGTCTGTATCTCGTTAACGGCAGATTTATCCGTGCCCGTGACCGCTTCTGCGACTTCAGACTGCTTCAGGAGATGGAGAACTATTTCATAATGCGTACTGCTCCTGTTGTAATAGACATTTCAAAGTATTATCCCGGTGTTGTTAATAGGCGAGGACGCTGTTTTGCGGTTTGCCGTGACAAGTTATTCGGAAGTAATATTTCACTAATTGCAAAGAGCGTATGCGAAAAATCCCGCGGCAGTTATGTAAATACATCCGGATATGACAACGAAATCTGGCTCAGAAGTGCGGCTATGTATTTCGATATAATCAAACAAAGCGGATGCGATAATTTCTTCTTTGTAAAAAACAACGCTGCGGATTATTTCATAAGCAGGCTCAGCGGAGATTTCATATTTGCACAGTTTAAAGATATTCTGAGCCTTAAAGAGAGCAATCTGCAGTCATTTGCGGAAATAAACGCAAGATTTGATTTCGGCACAAACGATACTCTGAGAAAAGTATTTAACGCTGTAAATGCTATCCGTAAAGGCGACGCTTCCTGCGTTGATATTGATGAAGTGATACGGCTTAATTTAAGTGCGCAGGACGATCTTGCCGATATGCTTGCTTCTTATTTTGACAAGATGGGAGTTATTCCGGGATGCAGACTTAGCAGAAGCAATCTTAAATTTTATCTTAAGTGTGCAAGGCTTCTTAACGGCGATGTGCAAAAAGACGCAGTTGTTCTGCTTCTGCAGAGCTTCTACGAAAAGAACAGACCTGTCAGCATAGCAACATGGGGCAGAGCAGACTCGGCTGAAATTCTGAAACTCTCAGAAAAAGCCGTATCAGTCGGAAGTGTTTCGGGATGCTCGGTACTTACTGCATTTGAGAATGCTGTTGATGTTGATTTAAGCTATACCGATAGTTCTACTAAAATTTTCAAGGAGCTTACAAGGTCTTATCTTAACGAACTGCCCGACGCTGACTTTGTTATGGTCGATCTTTCTGACATTATTACTCCTCTTTATCGTCATAAGGATACTTATGCCGCAAAGATAAACGGCTTTGAGGATACGATGGTGTACAGGGCGTTTATGAGCGAGGATGAGTTACTGTTACCGTTTGAAAGTGGAATTCCTGAAGAGTATATCGATAGTGCTGTAGGAAAGTTGGCTGATTATCTTAAAGAGCGTTATGGCGACAGAATAATCCTCAGAAAAACCTCTGTCGGCGTTAACCGCCTTGATATGACAGGCAGAATAAGACCGCTTGAAAATACGGCTGATACCGATGCGAAAAATGCTCTTATCTGCAAGGCGGAAAAACTGCTTGAAAAGCTGACCGGCTGTTATGTGCTTGACTATGAGAAATCATATCTGACTATCGGCACAGACAGAAACAGCGACCTTTCAGGCAGAATGATTGAGAATGATTTTTACATCGAGTCGGCAAAGGCTGTAGACAGAATCGTTTCGGGAGATGAGAAAAAGCATCAGGAAAGCGTTGATATTACAGGATATATCGAGCGCTGTGAAAGGATAAAGAACAATAATCCCGATATGTCAGCCGAGCTTTCTCACGATATATTCGGCGGACTCTCAAAAATGCTGCTGACTGAATAATAACCTATAATAACATAACCCCGAAAGCAATACGCTTTCGGGGTTTCTACATTTCTTTTGCTATCAGTCTCCGAATGATACGCCGATGCTTTTACCTGTGATAATAAGCTCGTCGTTTTCGGGAACGAATTTTGTCTTCATAGTAACATCGGACAGCTTGTTTTCAGTGATCTTACTGCCGATTTTTGCTACGGTATATCCGTATTTGCCTTCATTTATAAGCATTGCGGCTCTTGCACCGAACTTGGTTGCGAGAACTCTGTCATATGCCGAAGGACTTCCGCCTCTTAAAATGTGACCGGGAACTACTGTTCTTGATTCAAAACCTGTTGCCGCTTCTATCTGTTTAGCTATGCGGTTTGTAACAGTAGTTTCGCCTGCTTCTGCACGCTTTTTTGCACGCTCTTTTTTCTTCATAGCGGCTTCTTCTTTATCCATAGCACCTTCGGCTACGGCAATTATTGAGAAGGTCTTGCCCGCCTGAGCACGCTTTTCACACGCTTCAATTACCTTGTCAATGCTGTAAGGTATCTCGGGGATAAGAACTATATCAGCTCCTCCTGCAATACCCGAATAGAGCGTGAGCCAGCCTGCTTTGTTACCCATTATCTCAATAACCATAATGCGTCTGTGAGAAGTTGCGGTAGTATGAATACGGTCAACTACCTCTGTAGCTATATCTACTGCAGTGTGGAAGCCGAAGGTAACATCTGTTCCCCAGATATCATTGTCGATAGTCTTGGGCAGACCGATTATGTTAAGTCCTTCTTCAGAAAGAAGATTTGCCGTCTTATGTGTGCCGTTTCCGCCAAGAGTCAGTATGCAGTCAAGCTTTTGCTGTTTGTAGGTGGCTTTCATCTCGGCAACCTTATCAATGTTGTCGGATTCAATTACCTGCATCATTTTATAAGGCGTACGCTTAGTGCCGAGTATCGTACCGCCCTGAGTAAGGATTCCCGAGAAATCTTCGGGCTTCATAATACGGCAGTTGTTGTGTATAAGTCCGTGAAAGCCGTTTGCTATACCGACTATCTCGACTTTATCCTCTCCGAACATCGAGTAGCACGCTTTTGCCGCACCTCTTATGGTTGCATTAAGACCCGGGCAGTCGCCGCCGCTTGTCAATATGCCTATTCTGCGCTTTGCCATTTTTTCATCCGACCTTTCCGATAATATCCGATATTATCTGCAATTATCTAAAAATATTATAGCATATATTGCTGAAAAGTCAAGAAAATATTATAGCTTTGTTGTATAAAATGCTATCCGTTTAATTGCTCATATACCTGTGTATGCTCCTATGAACAACGGTAGCGATGTGCTTTTGTCAATTATCATATAAACAAACGGGCGGTCGAGCGTAACGCTTTTATCGATAAGTGCTGCGGCGCCGTCGAGCATCTCGATAACTGTTGCCGCACCCGCTTTTGTGCCTTTTTCATTGACCGTTATTTTTGTCTTGTGGATAACTCTGCCAATGAAGATGTTTCCGTTTGAAGATTTTCCTATGCCCGAAAAATCGGCTTTGCTCTCATCAAATGCTGTAGGCATACCGAGCGCAGAGAGCGTGTCATTAAGCACGGCGGAATATTCATATTCAAATTTAGGCATTTTGGTTTCTACCGAGCAGTTTTCGGCGTTGCTTAATATTCTGTTCAGTTCGGTGCCGCTAAGAGATGATATAAAGTCGCTTATATTCATATCTTCGTCGGGTAGCAGTGCGGCAAAGCTGTATTCGGAACTCTTGTAGTTTTTCATAAATCCTGTGCAGTCGTTGCCTTTGAGATATACGCACTCGTCGGAATACATCATTCTGACATCTGTCTGATTGCCGTTAGCGTCAGTAAATTTTCCGTCGTG
>JAEDNF010000056.1 GCA_016302655.1 Oscillospiraceae bacterium
ACACTAAGTTAATAAACTCGGATAGCGTACCCGAGGAGTTAAACTTTGAAGTTAGCAGTAATTAGATATAATTGCCCAAATCCTTATTTGATTGCAAATAGGTTTATCGATAGTCTGAGGCGTACCTTCGGGTGCGCCTTTTGTGTTACCCGTTTTGCCGTAATTTATCATAATAACAGCAAAAAAATCGGATTTTTTCTTAAAAAAAGCCGCAAAACGATAAACTTTAACGCAAAACTGCCGATAAAATATATGTAGAAGCATATTAATAGGCTGATTTTGCCCGAAGGGAGCTGAAACAAATGGAGATAAAGAATATCAGCGGTGTTGTTAATGTTTACAACAGAATGAAAATGAACAGCGGAAAGTCTAAGGTTGCTCCCGCAGAGAAGAAGACAGATAAGATAGAGTTCAACTTTGCACGCAGTGTTGACGCCGCAAAGGCAGACCTTGCCGCAAAGGTAAGCGAGAACGCTTCCGAAGAGCGCATAAATGCACTCAGCGAAAGCGTAGCAAGCGGAAGCTATGATGTAAGCCCCGAGGCCATAGCTGACTCGATCCTTATGTTCTGACAGCGGAAAAGGAAGCACCTATGACTATTGAAACAGCAGATAAAGTTATCAGATTTATGGAAAAATACAACGGAGCATATCGTGATATGGTAGCTTTCCTTACCGAGAAACAGGCAAAGGTGATGGCAGACGATCTTCTGTGGCTGCTTGACTCGGTTGAAGACGAACAGGCTCTTGTGATGAAGATACAGGCCGAGGAAAATGCCCGTACCGCACTCTTTAATGAGCTTGGTCTCGGAGAGATAAAGGCAAAGCAGCTTATCGAAGACGCTCCCGATGAAAGAAAATCAAAGCTTACTCTGCTTTATGACGAGCTTACGGGATACATAGCAAGGATAAAGCAGCTGAACAATATTATCGTAGAAACGGTAGAAAAGAAATTGTCGGTTCAGGAGGAACTGATGAAGAAGACAGGGATGACACTCACAGAGACCTATAACGGCTACGGTGCAAAGATAAAGCACACTTCGGCGCCGAAAGGATTTATAGGCAACATTTAATTCGGAGGATAAATGAGAGCATCATTTTTAGGTTTAGAGGTTCAGAAAAGATCGGTTCAGATGGCGCAGAAGGCGCTGGATGTAACCGGTAACAACCTGTCGAATCGTGATACGGTAGGATATACAAGACAGCGTCTTGATGTATATTCCAACTACATGAATATGAACGGAATATACACCACAAAGCTTGCCCGTCTCGGCCTTTCAAGCCAGGGCGTATTTGCAAGCGGTGTAAGTCAGACAAGAGATGCATACCTTGACAAGCGCTACAGAGACACTAACTGCTATGTAGGCGAATATAACCAGCAGGCGTCGATCATGAGCGAGATAGAAACAACGCTCACCAACTTCTCGGATACATACGATGACATCGGTATGGCGTATCAGTTCGACCAGTTCAAGTCGGCTCTGCGCAAATATGCAGAGGACAGCGCCGACAGAGAAGAGCTTGCAAGCGTAGTAAGAAACCAGGCGTACAATATCTGCAAGCTGTTCCAGCAGCAGAGCACCGATTTAAAGGACCTTGAGAATCAGACGCTGTACGACCTGCACTCGTCGCTTGAAGACGCAAACCGCATCATAAACGAGATAGTAGAATACAACAAGCAGATAGTAAACGAATATGCGATAACAGGCGCAGACCTTATATATAACGGCTTGTCCGTAACAGGCGGCTACGGTCCCAACGAAATACTTGACGCAAGAAACAATCTTATCGACCAGCTCAGCGAGTTCGGCGACATTCATGTTGACGACAATTTTGACGGCTCGGTAAAGATCACAATGGGCGGTCTTATGATAGTAGACGGAGAGAAGAGCAATCTTTTCGTTACCGGAAAGGACTTTGATGCATTTGTAGCAAAGTACGAAGAAAACGATGCGGCTGTACTGAAGCTCAATGACGGAAACGAGATGATACTCGGCGGAGGAACGCTCAAGGCTTATTCCGATATGATAAACGGAAACGGCCCGTATGCAACAGGCAAGCAGAACACGGAGTACGGCATCAAGTATTATCAGTCGGCGATAGACGAGTTTGCTAACAAGTTCGCAGGCCTTATGAATACGCTAAACGGAATTGACAATGCGGCAGACCGTGAGATGTTCACAAGTGCTGACGGTTCGCCGATAACAGCGGCAAATATCAGGATATCCGACGCATGGCTCAAGGACGCTACAATGATAGCGAAGATATACAACGAAGCAACAGGCGCTTATGACTATCCCATAAACCTCGACGGCAATGCGGTAAACAAGCTCCTGCTGAGCATGGATGATCCGATACTGATAGGCGACGGAGATTATGAGGGTTCAAGCTATGACTTTATACTCTTCATAAACAACCGCCTGGCACAGAATATCGAGTTTGCTGAGAAGCAGTGCGATATGTACACCGAAACGGCAACCTCGCTTCTTGACAGCAGAGACGCTGTAATGGGCGTATCCGAGACCGAAGAGGGCGTAAATATGATGAACTACTCCAAGTGGTTCAATGCATCGTCAAGAATGCTCACAACCCTTGATGCCGCACTCGAAACAATAATCGAAAAAATGGGTCTTGTCGGCAGATAAGCGGAAAGGAACCTGATATATGAGAATTACTCAGAGTATGACAAACAGACGATATATGTCGCAGCTTAACGCCGCACTTGAAAGAAAAAATGCGTCTGAGAGAAAAATAAATTCAACAAAGAGATATAACAGGGCAAGCGAAGACCCGATAAGCGCCGCTAAAGCGCTCAGAACACGCAAGGCTATCGCCAATACGGAGGACTATCTTTCAAACTTAGATACAGCCGAGCAGATATATAACGGTGCCGACAGCGCACTTATGAGCGTAAATGAGATACTTGACAGCATTATCGAAAAAGTAACCTATGCCGCAAACGGAACTCAGCATGACGAGGATGAAGAGATTCTGGCTCAGACTGTTGAAACCTATGCAGATGAGATAGTAAGGCTGTTCAATGTCGATATAGCCGAGAGAAGAGTTTTCGGCGGTGTAAACAACGACACTACGATATTCAAGATAGAAAATGTAGGCGGAAACAAGACCGTAACTTATAACGGCGTGGATGTAAACTCGCTTGACGATCCCTCAGAGTTCCCCTTTTCCGAGACAAGCTTTACGGATATAGGCACCGGAATGGTGATAGATCCGGCAACCGGAAGAGTCGATCCGCAGTCCGCACTTCCCGTTACTTTCAACGGAGCCGCAATAACCGGCTGCGGCAGGGATGAAGACGGAGATGCGAAGAACATAATCCAGATAACGCTTGATGCGGCAAACGCAGTTAGGCAGGGCGACAAGATAGCGGCGATGGATTATATCGATAAGCTGAGAGCCGCACAGACAAGCGTAAGCGTGGCTCATGCCGATATAGGAAACAAGCAGGAGTATATCGAATACAACAAGAACCGTCTTACAAGCAATATGGAAACACTGCTTGAACAGCAGAACAATCTTGAAGGCACGGATATGGGCGCAGAAACCACAAACTGGAAAACGCTTGAGGCTATATACAATGTCTCGCTCCAGTTTGCTTCTTCTGTGATACCAATGAGCATATTTCAGTTTATTTCATAATGACTGACACTCTTATCTCTGTGACAGGCAGAGATAAAGACTAATGGGGAGGAAGATACAATGAATCCGAATTTGCTTAAGATTACAAGTATACCGATAAGCATTGAGGTAAATGTAACAAACGGCACGCTCAAAGCGCCCGAAGACAAAGAGCCGCTGAAGATCGATATTAACCGCACTCCCGGCGGCTACAAGATGGAGAGCAGACCGGCACAGATCAAAATTGACACCTATGCGGCACGCTCAAGTATGGGATACGGCGAATACAACGCTTCCGATTTCAATCAGAACGAGGCTAACAGAGGCTTCAAGATCGCATATCAGGGCGTAGCAAGAATAGTAAGCGAGGGCGACCAGCTCGCAAGAGGAGTATCGCCGTCAGAGATAGCCGCACAGCAGATGCGTGCAGGCACATCTATCGAAACGGTGGTAGATTTTCTTCCCAAGGGCGGTGCAGATGTATCCTTTGATAAAGGTACGCTCAGCCTCAATTACACACCCACCGATATAAATATCGACTGGGAGAATATCAATTCATCTGTTGTGGAATTTGTTCCGGGCAACATTGAGTTCATAGTAAAGGAACACCCCAGGGTAGAGATACAGTATGTCGGCGATCCTATTTATGTTCCGCCGAGTGCAAATCCCAATTACGAGCCGCCTAAGAAGCTCGATACTAAAGGCTGATACAGCCGAAAGGAAACGGTAAATGTCAATGGAGATAATGACCAGAGATTTCGGACTTATAAATGTTGAAGAAGATAAGATATTCAATTTCCCGTCGGGCATATTTGCATTTGAAGATTGCAGACAGTTTGCGCTTATCAGCCCTCTCGGAGAGAATGTATATCCTATGTGGCTTCAGTCAACGGAAAATGTTACGCCGTGCTTTATCGTTTTCGATCCGGCAACCATAGACGGAGCGTATAAAATTACGCTCAACAGTTCGGAGAAAAAGCTGCTTAAGATAAACGATGATACCAATATCAGATGTTTGTCAATAGCAGTCGTACCCGAGGATTACAAAAAGACTACGGTTAACATGAAGTGCCCCATAGTCATAAATGCAGACGAGAGAATAGCCGCACAGGTAATTCTTCCCGAAAAGTATGAGATCCGTCTGCCGATATATGTAGAGAAAGGGGCGGAATAAATGCTTGTTGTAACACGAAAGACCGATGAAAGTCTGACGATATCCGACAACATTGAAATAACCGTTCTCGAAATCACAAAGGATAGAGTCAAGATAGGCATATCGGCACCAAAGGATATTAAAATAATCAGAAACGAGCTGAGAGACGCTCAGGATATGAACAAAGAGTCCTCGCAGGCTCTGCCTAAAGCGGCAATGGAAGCGCTGCTGGGCATAAAGAAAGACTGAAAGGAAGATAGTTATGGGAAGCACAGGCAGTAACAATACAATAAGATTCAACGGTATGAACTCCGGTCTTGATACCGAAGCTATCGTTAATGCTATGACTGCGGCAACAAAGCTCAAGATAACAAAGCAGAACCGCAAGGCTATAACACTCAAGTGGAAGCAGGAAGCATATCAGAGCATAACCACAAAGCTGACAGACTTTCAGAACAAGTACCTTGATATGCTGAACTCCAAAGCTAACCTCAAGAGCAAATCGACCTTTAATAAATACAGCGCAACCGTATCTGTAAGAAGCGCCGACGGTATTCTTAAAGAAGGTTCTCCGTCTGGCGTATCGGTTCGCTCAAACTCCAATGCCGTTCCCGGTACATACGAAGTCAAGGTACTGCAGACAGCTACACAGGCAAAATATCAGGGCGCCGCAATGGATTCAAGCGCACTTGATTTATCTCAGTACAGCGACGCTGCTCAGAGCTATTCTTTCAATATCACGGTAGGCGATAAGTCTTCCGTAATAAGCTTCAACGGCGGAAGTGCAGACTCGGTACGCTCGCAGATAAACAGCCAGCTTAAAGACGCTTTCGGTGCGTCAAACACAAACGGTCAGGGACTGGTTTATGTAAATGACAGCGGCAAGGTTATCTCTTCTGACAGACAGGCAATATCGATGACCGGCGTTGCCAATATGTACGGAAACTTTACCTTCAATATGAACTCCGCCGTAAACGACGGCACTAACAGGTTCAATATAACAGTAGGCGATGAAACGGTAAGTATGTCGTTCACGACATATTCCGCTGAGTATTTTGACCAGGACGATGATACAACTCTCGGTGCTATGACAAGAGAATCGTATCAGAATATATATTTCAACGAGCAGGCTTCAAAGCTTTATGAGCAGGCGGTAGCAGACGGAACTATAGACTCCGACGCTCTCAAGCAGCAGGCATACGATAAGGCAAAGCAGGCTGACTATGACAGCAAGTATGACTCACAGCTTGCAAAGGCGAAAGAAGAATATGAGGCAGAGCTCAAGGCAAGCTATGACGAGGGCATCGAGGACGGCTCTATTGCCGAAGGCACAAGCTTTGAAGACTGGAAGGCAACTCAGAGCGAATTTGACGAGGATGCCTTTAAAGTAGCCTTTGACGAGCAGTATGCACAGGATTTTGATGAAGAAGCCTTCAGAGCAGACTTTGATAAGAATTATGACGAATATACAGCATATAAGGACACGCTTGACAAGGACGCTTACAGACTGTCAAATGAGGATCTTGCGGCTTATGCCAACAAGCACGAGCTTGACAAGGCTGTAAGCAATGTCAGACTTTCCGACGGTACGGGACTTGTTATAGACGAAAACGGCACACTAACAGCAGAAAACGGCAGTAAGCTGTCTGTAGCGGCTGATCCTGCAAGTGCAAACGCTTTCGGTGCTTCTTCGGCAAAGACAACAACCGCACAGGTTACAACGGCAACAACACTCCGTGAACTTGGTGTAGAGGACAGTGCAACATTTACTATAAACGGCACAAAGTTCACCTTTACATCGGATTATACCGTAGCAAAGATGATGAGCGAAATCAACGCCAGCAAAGCGGCAGGTGCTACAATGACCTTCAGCACGCTGACAAACAGCTTCTCGTTAAGCTCTTCGGGCTACGGCACAGCGGCTTCTATCGAGTTCTCGGCAGAAGACGGAAGCGAGGGCGCAGAGCTTCTCAGCACAATGGGACTCACATCCGGTACATTTGTACAGGGACGCAACCTCCAGCTTGAGATAAACGGTCAGCAGGTTGAGACCTCTTCCAACAGCTTCACCGCAGACGGTACTACAATGACTTTCACCTCGGCGGCACAGGGCGCAGAGTTTACTTATGAAGTAAAGAAGGACAACAGCAGCGCAATAGAAGCTATCAAGTCCTTTGTAGAAGATTATAACAAGATAATAGAGGAAGTTTATGCCGAGCTTGACCAGAAGCCCGACTCCGACTACTACGCTCTTACCGATGATGATATCGAGGAGATGGATCTGTCGGAAAAACAGCAGGAAAAGTGGGAAACTAAGGCAAAGCAGGGTCTGCTTTATAACGACAGCGCAGTATCTTCGGTAATGCAGAAGATGCGTTCTGTTCTGTACTCAACGGTTAAGACCGCAGACGGCGAGACCTTCAGCCTGTTCAGCATGGGTATCACTACAAGCGATGACTGGGGCGATCACGGCAAGCTTGAGATAGACGAAACCAAGCTTGAAGCCGCATTTGAGCAGTATTCGGATCAGATCGGAGAATTATTTGCAGGCACATCGGTAGACGAAAACGGCAACACCGTAAAAACCGGTATAATGCACAAGCTCGATGATGTTCTGACAGGTGCTGTAAAGACTACCGGCGCAAGAAAAGACAAAGGTACGCTGGTACAGCTTGCCGGCACAAAGACAGGTACATCTGCAACGGACAACTCTATATACGACCAGTTAAAGAGCATATCCACGCTGATATCTTCTCTTGAAGACAGATATGAGCAGCAGCAGGACAGATACTGGAAGCAGTTCTCAAATCTTGAAACGCTGATGGGCAACCTGAACAGTCAGACCAGCTACATTCAGCAGCTGATGTCATTCTGATACTGAATAAGGATAACGATATGAACAATGCATTTTCTGCTTATAAAAAGCAGTCGGTAACAACATTAACTCCCGGCGAGATAGTAGTAAGGCTTTATATGGAGGCTGAAAGACAGCTAAACAGAGCTTCATATTACATCCCTCTGAAAAACTATGAGGAGACAAACAAGGCGCTTATAAAGGCGCAGGATGTTATAAACGCTCTGCGTTCCTGCCTTGATATGAAGATACCGCTGTCAAAGAATCTTGACTCGCTTTATGAGTATTTCAACAGAGAGATAGTAGAGGCGAATGTAAAGAAGGACAAGGCTAAGGTAGACGCACTTCTTCCTATGATAGCCGAGCTTCGTGAAGCTTTCGCAGAAATAAACAACATGAGCAAGGAGCAGATAGAGGCTCAGGACAAGGCGGCGTCAGCCGCTGCAGCCGAAGCTTAAACAACAGGCTATCCGCTGCGGAAAGGAATCCTACATAATGAAAAAGGCAGATGCACAGACGCTGCTTGCGCTCATGGATGAGCTGACGGAGCTTATGACCGAGTACGACAGGCGCACCGACAAAATGGTGACTAACGATCTTGAAGTCATTCAGCAGGTGCTGTTGTCACGCAACGAGATAATGGATAAGATGCGGCAGGTAAAGCAGTCGATAATGGATGTGGCAAACTCGCAGGTACCTGCGGAGCGTGAGCTTATCCGAGATATACTGAATAACAAGCCCGTCAGCGATAATTTGTCTTATGAGCTCAGACAGCTTCAGGCAAAGATGAGACATTTGCACGACATAAAGAGCGATATCGACCAGAAGGATAAGAAAGTCACGGCGGTCGTTCGCCAGAGCTATGAAGATGTCAAGGCAGAGCTTGAGTCGCTTAAAGTGGACAAAAAGAAGATCGACTACTACAGCAGTGTAAAGCTGGGCGGTAAAGGTAAGACATTCAATACAAATTCATAAAAGCAAAG
>JAEDNF010000057.1 GCA_016302655.1 Oscillospiraceae bacterium
ACAGGCTACAAGCTCTCCTATACGGTAAAACGGTATTCTGTCCGCTAAAAACGCTCCGACAGCCGCCTCGTTTGCGCTGTTCAGCACGGTGCAGGCTGTACCGCCCATATCAAGCGCCCGTCTTGCGTATTTAAGGCACAAAAAGGTGTCCTCATCCGCCTTTTCAAAGGTCAGCGTTCCTATATCAAACAGCGACAGCCTTTTTGCAGGAGACGGAAGGCGCTTTGGATATGTCAGGGCAAACTGTATCGGTATACGCATATCCGGTACGCCCATCTGACCTATCACCGAGCCGTCCTCAAACTCTACCGCAGAGTGAAGTATGCTCTGTCTGTGTACATTTATCTCTACCTGACAAGGTTTAACACTAAACAGCCACACCGCTTCGATAAGCTCAAGTCCTTTGTTCATAAGTGTAGCAGAGTCGGTGGTTATTTTTTGTCCCATATCCCAGTTTGGGTGCTTCAGCGCCTGCTCTTTTGTAACGGTTTTAAGGCGCTCGGTATCATAGCCGAAAAAAGGTCCGCCCGACGCTGTGAGCAGTATCCTCTCGATCTTACTGCCGCCGCTTGCCATAAGCGACTGGAATATAGCGGAATGCTCGCTGTCTATAGGCAGTATCGGCAGATTCTTTTCAGCCGCTTTTTTCATCACCAGTTCTCCGCCTGTAACAAGCGTCTCCTTATTGGCAAGCGCCACCTTATTTCCTGCATCAAGCGCCGCAAGAGTGGGTTTAAGTCCGACCATACCAACAACAGAGTTCACAACGGCGTCGTTTTTCATACTTGCCGCTTCACAAAGTCCATCCATACCGCAAAGTATCTTTATATCGGTATCCGAGAGCCTTTGCTTCATATCACCGTAACAAGACTCATCGTAAATGCACACCGTATGCGGCATAAACTCACGAGCCTGCTTTTCAAGAAGTTCGGTACTATGTGCGGCACAAAGAACGGTAGGCTTTATCCCGTGCATTCTGCACACATCAAGCGTCTGCGTTCCTATTGAGCCTGTGCTTCCGAGAATCGTTATATTTTCTATATTACTCAATTCTTACCTCTTTATGACAAACAATGCCGAAGAGTATTCCGCTTCGGCATTGTAATTTGATTTTCTATCACGCTATAGGTGTTATCGGGAAATATATCTGGAACATCATATACGCAAAAGGAGCCGCAAGAAGAATGCTGTCGAAGCGGTCAAGCACGCCGCCGTGTCCGGGCAGCAAATTGCCGAAATCCTTAACCGAGCATTCACGCTTTACAAGAGAAGCCGACAAATCGCCGACTACGCCCAGTCCCGATATTACAAGCGCAAGCAATGTAAGATATATCCAGTTAACGCTGAATGTATGCGCTCCGCAGTTTATAAGGCTGTCGATTAATTCATAGCTGAAGCTCATAATGACCGCAAAAATACCGGATGTTACTATTCCTCCGACAAAGCCTTCCCACGATTTCTTTGGGCTTATGGAAGGACACATCTTATGCTTTCCTAAGAAAGTTCCGACAAAATAAGCTCCTGCATCGCCTATCCATGCGCTTACCATTGTGTAAACGATAAGGAAGGTCGCATGGTCGGGAAATTTACTGCGGATAAAAGCAACCGAACAAAGCGCAAGCGGTATCGCTATAGAAATAAGCGCAACAAGCGCAACCTGTTCAAACCTTGCTTTCTCGTGATTTATCAGCATACCGAGCAGCAGTATAACAACAAATCCGAAATAAATCATTCTGATGTTGTCACGAAGCGGCTCTATCCAGAACAGGAACGGTGTTGTCGCCGAAAAAAGCAGACTTACAACAGATATGAATTTATTCTTGAGATATTTGGTAGTAACGAGCATCTCATATACGGCTATTACCGAAAACGCTGTCATAGCGATGTAATATAAGATCTCGTTGTTAAGTGCAATGATAAGAATGCCTATAGGTATCGCTATCAAAGCGGTCACTATTCTGGTTCCCATGTTGTTCCTTTCCGAAGGTTATATCAAAGTCCGCCGAATCTGCGGTTTCTGCGTGCGTATTCTTCACACGCCGCTATAAGATCTTTCTTTGTAAAATCAGGCCAGAGCACATCCATAAACAGCAGTTCCGCATAAGCGCCCTGCCATATAAGGAAATTTGATATTCTCTGTTCTCCGCTCGGTCGGATAATAAGATCTACAGGTGGTATACCCTTAGTGTAAAGATAATTTTCAAAATCGTCTTCCGTAAAACCGTCAAGGTCGGTCTTTCCGTCCTTATAGTCCGCCGCAAGCCGTTTTGCCGCCCTCAGTATCTCGTCCCTGCCGCCGTAATTGAGCGCAACAAGTACATACAGCCCGTCGTTGTCCTTTGACACATCCTCTATCTCGACAAGTCTTTGCTGTATATCGCTGTCGAAAGCGGATTTATCGCCGAGAAAAATGATCCTCGTGTTTTTTTGCGCCATACTGCGGATATCGTCAAGATAACTGACAAGCAGTTTCATTATAGCGTCAACTTCGTCTTTGGGGCGCTTCCAGTTCTCTGTCGAAAACGCATAGAAGGTGCAGTATTTTATTCCGATTTCACGGCAGTTCTCAACTGTTTTTCTGAATACCTTTGCGCCCTGCGAATGACCTGCCTTACGGGGCAGACCTCTCTTTTTCGCCCATCGTCCGTTTCCGTCCATAATAAATCCGACATGGCACGGAATATTGGTTAGTATTTTTCCCTTTTCTGCCAATTTTATACCGTCATTATTTCCTTTTCTTTTGCACTGCAGGCAGCGTCCATCTCGTCACAGTACTTGTCTGTGAGTTTCTGGATATCCTTTTCGCAGTTCTTCATATCGTCCTCGGTTATCTCGGAGTTCTTCTTCATAGCCTTGAACTTTTCCATAGCGTCTCTGCGGACATTGCGGACTGCTACCTTGCCGTCCTCGGCAAGCTTCTTAACCTGCTTGCAAAGCTCTTTTCTTCTTTCCTCTGTAAGCTGAGGGAATGTTATACGGATAGCTTTGCCGTCATTGGTAGGAGTTATACCGATATCGCTGGCTAAAATTGCCTTTTCTATAGGCTTCAGAGTCGATGCGTCCCAAGGAGTGATAACAAGCACTCTGGCTTCCGATACTGCGATAGCCGCCATTGCGTTTATCTGTGTGGGAACGCCGTAGTAATCTACCGTTATCTTGTCTAAAACGGCAGGATTTGCTCTTCCTGCACGGATAGACGCATACTCCGTCTCAATAGAACTTACGCACTTGCTCATTTTTTCCTTAGCGGTATTCATTACTTCTTTCATGGTAATTTTCCTTTCGGGTATATTTTATCGTTTTTATTTACTTATCACTTACTACAGTACCGATCTTCTCTCCCATAACAGCGTCAAAAATGTTATCGGGTCTGCTGAGATCGAATACAAGTATAGGAGTCTTGTTCTCTCTGCACATTGCCGCTGCGGCGCTGTCCATGACCTTGAGGCTCTGTACGAGAATCTGCTGATGTGTAAGATAGTCATACTTGATAGCGTCGCTGTACATATGCGGATCTTTATCGTAAATACCGTCTACCATTGTAGCCTTAAGAAGAATATCGGCATTTATCTCTGCGGCTCTGAGTGCCGCCGCACTGTCGGTCGAGAAGAACGGACTGCCCGTACCGCATCCGAAAATTACTATTCTTCCCTTTTCAAAATGCCTTACAGCCTTCTGTCTGATATACGGCTCTGCTACCTGCTTCATATCTATAGCGGTCTGAACACGCACCTGACAGCCCAGACTCTCAAGCACATCGGCAACGGCAAGTGCATTCATAGCGGTGGCAAGCATACCGATATGGTCAGCTCTTACTCTGTCCATACTCTCGCTTGAACGGCCTCTCCAGTAGTTTCCGCCGCCGACAACTATGCCTATCTCCGTTCCGACATCATAGCATTTTTTGATGCTCTTGCATATCTCGGTGACAGTGGGCATATCAAGTCCCATCTTCTTATCGCCTGCAAGCGCCTCGCCGCTTAACTTCAGAAGAATCCTCTTGTACTTCGGTTGATTTTGAGACATATCGTTATTCCTTTCAGATGAAATATATTGATCAATAATCAAGCACTCTTATGTGACCGAGCACCTTGTCTCCGAGCTTAGCAAGCGCTTCGCCTCTGTCCTTCTCGCTCATAGCCGGAGCTATGAATGCAAGCTCATCATCGGCGGCACCCTTTCTGGTAAGATAAGAAACCTTGCCGAACAGGGCCTCTGCCTCATCCTTTGAAACGCCCTTTACTCTTATATAACTTTCAAGTACTATATTATTCGTATCTTCGATAAAGTCCTGATCGCTGTCTTCCCAGTAAAGAGACTTACTTGAAGCCTTCATCTTAACGGCAATAACAACATCCGCAACTACTGCGCTTGCCGTAGGCAGTTTTCCTGCGCCCTTGCCGTAGAACACAACATCGCCTGTAGAGTCGCCTCTTACAAGTATTGCGTTGAATACATCGTTAACGCCTGCAAGCTGGCTGTCAGCATGGATAAATGCCGGGCATACCATAACCGCTACCTTGTCGTTTTCCTGTCTTGAAGCCCAGCCGATAAGCTTTATCGAGCCGCCGAAGCTCTCGCAGTATTCTACATCTTCGGGAGTAATAGCCGTAATTCCTTCGGTGTGGATATTATCGGGATAAACATGCTTTCCGAATGCAAGAGAAGCAAGTATGCATATCTTTCTGCAAGCGTCGATTCCGTCAACATCTGCAGAAGGATTACGCTCTGCATATCCGAGCTCCTGTGCCGTCTTAAGCGCAGTATCAAACGCCATATTGTCACGGATCATTTTCGTAAGAATGAAGTTTGTCGTGCCGTTTAATATACCTGCTATTTCATCGATGCGGTTTGCGGAAAGGCACTGATGAAGAGGTCTTATTATCGGGATACCGCCGCCTACACTCGCTTCAAAGAAGAAGTTAACGCCCTTTTCATGAGCTATCTTAAGAAGCTCTGCGCCCTTTTTGGCAACCAGCTCCTTATTGGATGTAACTACGCTTTTTCCGGCAAGCAGTGATGACTTTACAAAGTCGTATGACGGGTTGATGCCGCCGATAACTTCTACCACTACCGATATCTCGGGATCGTTCAGTATGATATTGAAATCCTTTATGAATGTATCCTTATAAGGACTGTCGGGAAAATCACGCAGATCAAGTATATACTTTATCTCTATCTCCTGACCTGCCTTTTTGATAAGGCCTTCTCTGTTCTTCTCGATTACTTCTACCGTGCCCGAACCAACCACACCGTAGCCGAGAACTGCTATTTTTGCCATTGCGAACTTTCCTCCGGTTTCTTTTGTTCGATTTATACAGCTTTAAGTATAACATATTTTCCGAACGGTTACAAGTATTTTTTGAGAAATTGGTGATTTATTTATTTACAGCTTACCGAAATCGCAGTTATGCGATTTCTCAGCTTGTCGGAAAAGTATTTTTCGACAAGCTGTCAGGCTTCGAGAAACACACGCAGACGAGGAAAGAGTCACCGTCGGCGTACAAAGGTACGGTAGGTGACTCTTGACAAAGTAAGCAAAAATGCTTTTGTAGAGCCGATATCGGCTCTACAAAACTATATTAAATAAAAATCAATTAAAATTCAACTTAATCCCAATAAAGCTTGCATTTTTGCGGTGCGTGGGTTTATCGACAGTCTTCAAATCGCAGTTATGCGATTTCTTGACAAGCGCAGATAAAGTTATTATAATAGTAACAGCTAAAAAACTTTGGAAAAGGACTTATCATGAAAAAACACACGGCTGCAAAAAAAGCCGTAAGAATTACATCGGCGCTTATATCGATACTTATGCTGATTACCTGCTGTTTTGCCGAAGAAGAAAGCAGTTCATCGCAGAACTCTCCGCAGAAATGCTATGAGCTTATTACATCATCCGACACCGGATATTACAGCAAGATAAGCATAAATAACCGTTCAATAGTGATCGAAGGTTGCTATGCAGACGATAAAGTGACAGATATCACGCTTAAAAACTGCGGCACGGTTTCGTCAACTCTCAGAGTAAACGAGGACGGAACATTCAGCTCGGTAATAAACCCTTCCTCTCCGACAGGCGACAGCGACGAACTGATATTCACGCTGCAGTCGGGCGCAAAGCTGAATTACCGTATTATGTACAGCGGTAACTGGTACTTCCCCGATAACAAACTCAGCGAAACAAACAACGCCGTACTCGAAAATGTGATATCCACTTCGGCAAAGTCATGGGTAGGATATGTCACCGATGAGCCGACGGAAGAAAGCGTAAAACAGACGCTTGATGAAGTTGCCTATCTTGCGGATTATATTGCAGGCGATATAGATGACGAATATCTTAAGCTCAGAGCCATCTCACAATGGGTTTCGCAGAACATATATTACGACCGTGACGCAAAGAACACTTCGGTCACACGCTCAACTATATGCATACAGAATGTGCTGAAAGAACGCAAAACCGTATGTGCAGGCTATGCCGCACTTTTCGGTGCGCTGTGCGAGGCTCAGGGAATATACACGGTGAATGTAAGAGGCACGGTTTTATCCGACAGCGTAAGCTATGAAGAGCTTTCCGACGGAGAAGTGAACCACGAATGGTGCGCCGCTTACATCAAAGACCGCTGGGTATGGGTTGACTGCGTATGGGACAGCGGAAAGAAATATGAAAACGGCAAATACTTTGACGAATGCGCTTCTTCACGGATGTACTTTGATATATCTGACCTTGCGCTGTCATTCGACCACTGTGCATATCTTGCAGAAAAGCGATATTATTTCAAGGCGGGAGAATACTTTGCTGACACAGCAGACGAAACTTCGCAGGAAGTATCAGTCACTTCTTCCGTAGAATCGTCATACGAGCAGACAACGCCGTTTACAACAGCAACGCCCGAAACATACGCCGCCCCCGAATCGTATTCTCCGACTACGAGCGATGTTGCAGCTGAGTTAGGCGAAAACAACATAGGTCTTATATTGATTGCGGTATTTTCCGTTCTTATAGTTGCCGGACTTGCCGTAAACATTATTAATATAATCATTATAAGGAAAAACAAATAAAGCATTATGCCGAAAGGGAAAATACTATGAAGAAAAAAATCATAACAGCAGTTCTTGCAGCTTTACTCTGCCTGTCGGGATGCTCCGGTGCAGGCACATCATCAGGCACTGATTCACAGACTGCCGATTCACAGACTTCTGATTCTTCCGATGCCTCAACCGTATCATCTGATGATGAGCAATCAGAAAACGAAACTTCTACCGAAGAATCTTCCGAAGCTCCGACCGAAAGCACGGATACTGCAGTTCGCATAGACTATGAGCTTGATCCGTCAAAGCCTACCATTGCACTCACTTTTGACGACGGTCCGAACACGACAACTACGGTAGAGATTCTCGACCTGCTCGAAAAATATCAGGTGAGAGCGTCTTTCTTCCTTGTAGGCTCAAACTTAAACGATGAAACAGCGAAAGTTGTCAAGCGTGCTTACGATCTCGGCTGTGACATAGAGAACCACTCGATGACGCACAGCTATATGGATAAGATGACATCCGAAGAAATTGCAGATGAAATCAACACCTTAAACGGCAAGATTACAGATATCACAGGCGAAACGCCTAAGTTCTTCCGTCCTCCCTATATTGCGGTAAACAATACTATGTACGATACAATTGATATGACATTTATCAGCGGACTTGGTTGCAACGACTGGGACGAAAAAGTCACAACAGACCGCAGAGTGCTTGTATTGCAGAGGAGAGCAAAGGACGGTTTGATTTTCTTACTCCACGACGCTGAAGGAAATTCTCAGACTGTTGAAGCGCTTGACCAGGCTATCCCCTACCTGCTTGAACAAGGCTACCAGTTTGCTACGATAAGTGAGCTTTTTGAGCTGAAAGGCGTAGAAGTAAGCGGCGAGGACACTAACATATATACAGATCTCGGTGAACAGTAAGCTATCGGTAAGGCTACGCCTTATTGACATACAAAAATAATAGATTTGAAAGGAACTATTCCAATGGTAGTAATTGAAATGGAAAACGGAAAGAAGATAAAGCTGGAGCTTTATCCCGAAGTAGCACCCATAACCTGCGCAAACTTTGAAAAACTCGTTAAGGAAGGCTTTTACAACGGTCTTATTTTCCACAGAGTTATAAGCGGATTTATGATTCAGGGCGGCGACCCCGAAGGAACAGGCATGGGCGGCGCAAAGGAGAACATCAAGGGCGAATTTGCACAGAACGGCATTAAGAACGACTTAAAGCACACAAGAGGCGTTATTTCAATGGCTCGTTCAATGAATCCCAACAGTGCAAGCTCACAGTTCTTTATCATGCATAAGGACGCTCCGCATCTTGACGGAAGCTATGCCGCATTCGGCAAGGTTGTTGAGGGTATCGAGGTAGTTGACGAGATTGCAGAAACCGAAGTTGACTGGAACGATAAGCCTACTACTCCGCAGGTTATGAAGAGTGTTACTATAGAGTGATTTCTCTTGAAACATAATGACAGCGTATATCGTGTAATTCGGTATACGCTGTTTTTATGTCTTCAAAGAATTTCAACAAAGCAATCGGCGGTACCGCTATCGATACCGCCGTTTATTATTCGTTTTAAGCTTACGCT
>JAEDNF010000058.1 GCA_016302655.1 Oscillospiraceae bacterium
ATCAAAAATCATAGTGTCGAAGAGCTGAATATGTACATAATGGATTTTGGCTCGGAGACCTTAAGGGTGTTTGAGAAAGCTCCTCAGGTAGGTAGCGTAATTACTGCGTCACAGGAAGAAAAAGTACTGAATCTGTTTAAAATGCTCCGTAAGGAAACGGACGACAGAAAGGCTCTTTTCTCGGAATTCGGCGGTGACCACTCAAGCTATTGCAGAATCAGCGGCAAAAAAGTACCGAATATCGTAGTGGTACTGAACAACTTCTCGGGATTTGCGGAAATGTACGAAGATTTCCTTGAAGACTACACGCTTCTTTCCCGTGACGGTACGAAGTACGGTATTTACTTTATAGCCACCGCAAGCAGTACAAACGCCGTTAGATACCGCATACAGCAGAACTTTAAAATGATGCTGACAATGCAGCTCAACGACGCTACTGATTATTCGTTAATAGTAGGAAATACGGACGGACTCGTTCCTTCAAAGATAAAGGGAAGAGGACTCGTTGCACTTGACAAGCCGTATGAGTTCCAGACAGCTTATTGCAGCGAAACCAAAGATATGCAGGAATTCTTGCGTAGCTTCTGTGTAAATCTCGCTGAAGGCGCACAGCATTTTGCGAAACCTGTTCCCGTTCTTCCAAAGACCGTAAACTACGAGTTTGTAGAAAAGACGATAGTCGGTCTGAACTCGGTTCCCATAGGTGTAGAAAAGGAATCTCTCGAAATAGCTTCATTTGCTGTATCGTCAAGAGTAATAACTCCTGTGATTTCGCAGGATATAATAGACTGTACCGGTTTTGCTGAAGAGATAGTAAAGGTCGTATCAAAAACCTCGTCTGCGAGAGTCATAGATACACAGCAGCTACTCAGCGGCGATATCGAAGATTACGAGCAGATCGTTATTGAGTTGTTCAACGAGATGGTAAGCCGCAACAACACCTACAAAGACGCAAAGCTCGACAAGTCGGTGCTTGACAATTGCGACGAAAGAGTATATGTCATTACAGGTATAAAGAAGCTGTTTGACGGGCTATCGCCTGACGGAAAGGACAAGCTGGGTGCGCTTCTGGATAAAGCCGATCCGATTTACAAGATACATTTCATCGTAATAGATTCGCTTCCTGCTATGGAGTCGCTCAGAAATGAAGGCTGGTTCAAGCATACGGTGCTGAACGGCGACGGCATCTGGATAGGTGACGGAATAGCAAACCAGCTGCTGCTTAAAATCAACAAGATGACATCTGCTATGTATGATGAGATAGGCACGGAATACGGTTATATCCTAAGCCGTGGAAAGACAAGACTTATTAAACTGCTTTCATCGGGAAAGGAGCGTATATAAATGGAAAAGGTGCTTGTAAACATTTTTGTCCCCGTACTCCGTAAATCCTATGATATGTTCATTCCTCTTCAGGCACGGATGTATGAAGTGCTTGAGCTTATCAAAAAAGCTGTTGCCGAGATGTCGGACGGAATGTTCAATGCAGACGGCAATACCGTTATATGCTATCGTAACGATGGCACTATTCTTAATATTAACTTATCGGTATATGAACTGGGTATCCACAACGGTTCAAAGCTGATGTTAATATAAACTAATTTTTAGGAGGTCATTAAAAATGGCAAGAACAATTCAGGTTACCCCTGAGCTGCTTGAAACTACAGCAGGCAAGATCGAAAGCCTCGCAGCTGATTACAAGTCGCAGTACGAACAGTTGTACAGTGAGACAGGCGCTATGGCTTCTACATGGAACGGAAAAGATAATGTAGCATTCGTTGACCAGATTGCAGGATTTAAGGATGATTTTGCAAAGATGCACACACTTATGCTAAACTACGCAGATTTTCTCAGGAAAAGTGCAAAGGCATATCGTGACACTCAGGATAGCGTAGTAACCGAAGCTCGCAAGCTCGTAAACTAAGGAGGAAATGAAAGATGGCTGATTCAATTCAGATTTCCACACAAGTATTGGTTGATACTGCAACCAAGATCCGTAACATCAACAATACACTTGATCAGAAACTCGCAGAGATAAACAAGAACATGAATGATCTTGAGGCAACATGGAAGAGTGATGCCGCAAGCGATATAAGAGCAGCTATGAACGCTCTTAAGCCCCGTTTCGAAGAATATAAGACAGTTGTAGAATCCTATGCAAAGTTCCTTAACAGAACAGCGGAAAGCTATGAAACAACTGAAACCGCTATTCAGAATAACGCAAGCGCATTTAAATAAAATCCATTTGCAGATGAGCAGAATCGTTCTGCTCATCTGCTGAGCTTGAAAATAAAAGCATTTTGCTTATCAGATAAAACACTAAAAACACCGAAAGGAAATGTTGGTATATGTTCAAACGATTTATAGCGATGCTTCTCAGCTTATCGTTCTTATTATCGGCCGCATGTGTTTTGACCGGTTGCTCGGGCGAAGAGGGCGATACGATTTCTAAGGGAGATACGCTGGCTCTTATCGAAGACTGCTTCGGTATGTATGATTATTCCACATCAACTCCCTTCGCAAAAACGGTAGGTAACGACAATAGCTATTTTGACACGGTTCAGATAGCTTTTGAATGGGGACTCACAGACGATGAAAACATCGATGTTGAAGCTGCCGCAACTAAAGGCTTTCTTGCACAAGCGCTCGTAAAGTGTGTAGACCTTACCGATGTCAGTACAATGACACCGGATGACATACTCGAATATGCCGTAAATAACGGATATGTTTCATTTGATTACAGAGGCCGCACCGACAGCATAAGAAATGTTACACGCAAAGAAGTGGACGAAAGCATCGCCAAGTCCTATGTCAGATGGACAGACAGAAAGCTTGAACAGCATGAAGATGTAAAATACTCCGATGAAGTAAAGAACTTTATTTCAGAAGGCTTGACGCAGGACGAATTCTCTGTGGATGAAGGCACTGATACGGTAGTTCTGCCTGCATCACAGGCCTCTGAGCTTAAGCAGGGTGACACATTTGTGTTGCCTGCAAAAGAAGGTGTTTCATCCGTCAAGGCTTATAAAGCCGAAGATGTAGAGATTCAGGGAGACAAGGCAATAGTCCGCACAAGCGAGGCTTCCATAGACACTGCCATCGAAAACCTTGATGTCAGCGGAACAATCACTCCCGATCTTACTTCCAGCAACATTATCGACGGCGCAGGAAATGTGATCCCTGCAGATGATGCCGTTGCCGAACCTCAGATGAATGTAGGCGAGGCTTATCCCGAATTACTCAGTGATACAATGGATGACGCACAAAATGCCGCCCTCGCAAAAGTATCCAGAAGCATCAAATTTGAAATGGACGGTCTTAAAATCAACGGTACCGTTTCAAAGGATTCTGTTTCGGTTAATTTAACCGGAGATATTTATGCAAACAAGCAGAAAGGCATCAAAGTCGCAGTCAATAAATCCTATGAGATCAAGGATATCGCGTTTGACTATGATTACAAAATCGATTGGTTTAAATTAAAGTACGCATACGCTAAGTTAAGCTATAAAACGGTTGATAAATCGAGTCTTGATGTTTCTTACGAAAAGACGCTTATAGCTGCTCCGAAATATTCAAACGGAAACGGTCATTTCCTCTCTAACTTCACAAGAAGCATTATCAAGGATTCGCAGGCAAAGGGTGCGAAAACTATTAAAATATGCTCTATACCTATACTTTCCGGCGGTGCAGTAAGTTTCAACCTTGACATAAAAATCAAAATCAGCATTTCGGGTAAAATTGAGCTCAGTGTAACAACCAGCAGTGTAAACGGAGTCGAATACAAGAACGGCAAATTAAGGTACATAAAAGAAGACAGCAAGGACACCGATCTTACTTTAAACGGAAAGGTAGAACTGACTCTTTATCTCGGCTGCTCCTTCAAGGCTCTTGGAATCAATATAGTAGGACTCGGCATTGAAGGCGGCATCGGCTGTTCTGCAACACTTACCGCACATCTCGCAGACAGCTCGGGAAAACTGCTTGATGAAATATCGTTGAACGGCAACACCAAGCTACTGGAAGATTCTCTGTCGGACCTTAATGGAGCCCAGATAAGTACGGAAGCCGGAGGCACTATTAATACAAAATGCGATATCTGCTTCGATTGGTCAACCTACGGTATACTCAAGTTCACTATAGATTCAGATTGTGCAGTAGCCAAGCTTACCGGCGCTTCCCTAAGTATTGAAATACTTGGAGATTCCAACGCAAAGATTAAACCTCTGTGTTGTCATATTGAGAACGGTGTTAAGGTTCCCAAATGTACCAGGGAATATAATGGCGACGAAGAGAGCGACAGTTCTGTTACCGACAGCACCGAAATATCCGATTCAACTTCAGCGGGTTCACAGGATGAAAGCAATAACGGAAATAATTATGAAGAAATACTCGATATTGATGTTTACTTTGTAAATCTCGCTCCCGGCGAAGTTTACAAGTTAGAAGCCGTTGATATTCCTCGTGGATACAGCAAGTCAGATGTCGTATTCTCTTCATCCGACGCTAATGTCGCAACTGTTTCAGCAGATGGTACAATCACAGCTGTCAGCGGCGGCGATGCAGAAATAACCGCTAAAACTTCCGACGGAAAATACAGCATTTCCTGCTCAATTCATATAGCGGAAAACAAAATCGAATTCACGCCTATCAATATTGACTTCTCAACATCTTCTGCGGCATAAAAGGCATATTCACTTATATAAGCCCGGCGCTGTGTGTTGCCGCCGGGCTTGGAGTGAATAACTTCTACCAAAGAAAACGAAGGAGCACCTTACCGATGGGCAAAGAGCAATTTGTATATAAGAAAAAGAACCGGACTTTCGAGATAACTTCATATCCAGGTCAGGAGCTTAACCGCCGTGAATACTTTGAACTATCAAAAGGAATTGCCGGCTATATTGCTCCGATCGCAACCGAAAAAAAGAATGTTACCGACCTTGTATATCACACTGCAGGTACGGTCACACTGCATGAATTTCTTGAACAGACCGTACTTTCGAAAAGACTGTTTGCAGGCATACTGAGTGATATTATTACAAATATCGAAACGGCTGACAGCAGGCACTTCAACCGTAATCTGATACGCTACAGCATAGACAAAGTACTTGTAGACTGTATCAACAATCATATCTGGTTTATATATGTTCCTTTTCAGCCGTATCTTTCTGACGGAGATGTGAGAGAACTTCTGAACAGTATTCTTAAACACGCCTGCTTTGATCAAAGTGAGGATATTTCGTATGTATACGAATATGCGGATATTATCAATTCTGATGTCAATTTTTCGGTTTATTCGCTTGAAAATTTCGTCAGGAAATTGTCAGGGGATTACACCGGAAATCCGGTCACACTTTGTAAAAACTGCCATTCAAAGGTTGAGGATTCAGACGCAATATGTCCTATTTGCGGTTATGTTCTTCGTGAAGAAACGGTAATTAACAATGAAGAAAATCCTGCTGTCGGTATGGATGATTATATCCGATACAACAGCACATCCGGTAGGGGACAACCTCCTCTGAGGGCATGGATCGAGGATGAGTCTACAGGCGTTTCCATAGAGATAAAAAAGTGTGTGTTAAGTCTCGGAAAATTATCCGAAGTTGTGGACTACTGCGTATGCAATACTGCCGTTAGCCGCAAGCATGCTGAGATAATTTGTGAGAACGGATTTTACTATCTTGTTGACCTTAACTCTCTCAACGGCACATTTCTCAACGGAAGAAGGCTCAGAAGCGGAGTTAAAGAACCATTATCGAACAATGATAAATTTGTTCTTGCTAACCACAATTTTATTTTTCATTCAATATAAGGAGAATAAGTTATGTATCCCGAATTTGTAGCTATTTATATCGGACTCGGAGTCCTTTTTGTGATGCTTGCTGTAGTAATTGTGTTGCTTATCATCATACAAAAAAAGCTAAAACAGGATTCAGCAAGTAAAAGTACAAGCTATCAGAACTATTCCACAGTCAATCAGTTTGCTTCAGCTGATTACGCAAAGCGTTCTTCCGGCATAGTAACCTGCAGAAACTGCGGCACGCAATTTGACAGCGCTACCAATATCTGCCCCAGATGCGGAACCCCAAGGTGAAATTCAAATTAACATAATTAATAAGAGCTATCTGCTTACGAAAAATACTTTTGCAGTATGACAAGAAAGTTATAGAATTATTATTTTTTTGAATGGAGGAGAATAATATGGTTCTTTCGGATACTCAACTTGGTATGCTTGAACAGCTTTGCTACATTAACTCAGCAGTCGCCGAGAAAGCCGGTATAAGCGGTTTTAAAGCAATTGGCGAAAGCTGCGAGAATATGACTGTTTCTCAAATTCTCGAGTGTTTTGGTGAAAAAGAACTGAAAATGCTCGAAGCAAAGGGCAGTGATACGGTAGATTTTATCAGCTGCAAGGAATGGGCGGGTATTATTCGATATCTTAAGACAAGCGAAATAAAGGATCTTGTTTTGACAGATACGTTTAATGGCTCGGATAATGCGGGAACGCTTGGTCTATGTTTCGCAGAGAGTGCAGATTCGAAAGAGGCAATTGTTGCATTTCATGGTACAAAACAAAAAGAGTGGGGAGACAACATTGAAGGACTTAATGTTGCGGATACGCCACGCCAGAAAGAAGCATACGAATATATAGAGAGTCTTCCGTATGATAATATTACCGTTACCGGTCATTCAAAAGGTGCAAATAAAGCGATGTATGTTGCTATAAGATCCGACAAGGTAACAAAATGCGTTGGCTTTGACGGTCAGGGCTTTTCAACTGAATTTATCAGAAAATATGGCGATAGAATTATCAATCGGTCGGAAATTGTCACTAACTACTCTGTATATACTGACTATGTTCACGCTCTGCTTTTCCCGATACCGGGCTCTGTACAGAAATATTGTATTGGTTACGGAATATCGGGTCCCGGCGAGCATCACGCTTCGAATTCTTTCTTTAAAACTGATGAAAACGGCAATATTGAACTTGACAATGAGGGTAATCCGATTTTTAAAGAGACTGACGAAAACGAGTCAATCACGATGCTGCATGAATTTACCGCTTTCGTTCTCAACAATGCAAGCGACAGCGATAAAGAAAGAATAGTAGGTTACCTTTATCCTTTGATTCAAAAAGTGTTCTCCGGCGAAAAAGTCACTGTCGAGGAAATATTAAGAGACAAGGAAACACTTGCATTGATCATTGCTTATCTTGCTAAATATATGCAAGTGAGTGGACGCAGTACTAAAGACATTGATAAGCTGTTAACGGTGATTGGCTTAGGGGAGCTAAATTCGTTAATACAACTGGCAGAGTTTGAAGCTTTTGAAAAAAAATATTCAGTTAATTTCAACTTGGCATATCTGATTTCTCAGCTGATCGACAAAGATAACGATGAAGTATACAAGCGAGTACTTTCATTATTAAAAGACGTTTTCTTGAAGGAATATAACATTAATATATATGACTTCTGGAACCAAATCAATGCCTATATAGCTGAAATCGACTCATCCGGCGGATACGGCAATGCCACAGTGATCAATCCGGTTGAGTGGATCTATAGCAATGCGTATGTACAATTAAATCCGAATATCCGTGTGGATACTGCCTTGCTCAGAGATTATGCATCCAGATTGACAAGGGTTTATAAAAGAATAAACAATTTGGACACACGCATGGATTCGTTATATCGGAAAACAGATAAACCTTTGGAGTTATGGCACATTCTTAAATCGGATATAATGATGAAATATAATGTGAGAATAAAAAAATGTGCGCAATATCTTAATGAAACAGCGGATGATTTTGATTTATTGGAAAGAAAAATCAGCTCAATCTTCAGTGGGGTGTAATAGATGGATAAAAAAGCGTTAAAGGAAATAGAATCCATCAAAAAAGAACTTCAAAGTATAATAGATGAATTACAAAACATCTCTTATGGAGTGAATAAGGATTTCGGAGGAATCGGTCAGAGAACATGTGCTGACAGTATCAGAAAAGTTGCAAATCATTACGCTGATATCAAAGAAGAATTGAAGCATATAGACACATCTGCACTTACCGAGAAAAGCTGATGAATAACGATCAACAAGTAGCAAATACGATGTTCCTGCTACAAAAATGTTCTTTGATTCCATGAAAGGAGTAACAGAATGTCCGTTCAGATAGATACAATGAAGGTGCGTGACGCCGCAAGCAGAATCTCAAAAATCAATTCGGAAATTGACGGCGATTATTGTTTAGTTGATACCGCAATAAACAAAATGAGAAAGAAATGGAAAGGAAATGCGGCAGATAGTGCAATAAATGCCGCAATGCATATCAAGAAAGCTACCAAAGATTCGCGATATGCATCGATTAACGAACTTGTAACTTTTTTAAATTCACGCGTTACCGATAAATACGATACGGCAGAAAGCATAGTTGCCAGTGCGGCGGATGCTTTTAAATAAAAAGGAGAAAATTAGATATGGCAATCATTGAAGTGAACCATAACGAACTACTTAAAACTGCTGAAAAA
>JAEDNF010000059.1 GCA_016302655.1 Oscillospiraceae bacterium
GGGCACCCTTTAGTGTGTTTCCCCTAAAGCAACTTTCACCCCGCCGAGCAAATCATCCGTTGCAAATATGAAGTTACGGCGGGGCGGAATTGCCAAAGGGGCACCCTTTGACGGTCGTTTTTTTCTTGACATATTATGCCGAAAATTGTATAATTATCTTGTGTTATGGCTCATACGCCAAAAGGGGTATTAATATGAATTTAGGTGTGCAGATAGTATCATTTTTCGTGATACTCACAATATGCTTTATCTATTTTTCCAATAAGCATATTAAATTGCTGTCAACGAAGATATACACCGTCTATCTGTCGGTGTCTGTGATATTCAGCGTTTTTGAATTGTTCTCACTTTATACTTTGTACAATCTGAATGTTGACGATCCACTGAACCGACTGAGTCACCAGCTGTTTGTAGGTTCGCTTATCCTCGTTCTGATGTTCTTGTTTATATATGTGGATATTTTGTCAAGAAAGCAGAAGAGATATAAGCCTCTTGAGCTTGCAGTGCGCATACTCCCTTGCGTGTTTGCTTATGTGATGGTTATATTCGGCAGATTCGAGTATCATATAGGCGCCGACGGAAGGTACTCCTACGGCCCTGTAATAGTCACTCTTTACTGCAGTCTTGCCGTTTATGCGGTGTGGACTATAGTGACTGTCATAAGACGGCGCAAGTCGTTCAACCCGAATACTGCGCTTCCTATACTGTTCGGCGTTACCGGATGGATAACTATCGGCATTGTTCAGTCGCTTAACCCTGCTTGGCTTATCGAATCTATGGGCGTATCTCTTATGCAACTGTTTATCTTCCTGTCTATAGAAAATCCGAGAGAATATAATGACGGAGATGTCAGGGGAGCGCTGAACAGACACGCATTTGAACAGATGCTAAATGAGCGGTGTGAAAACGGCAAGAGCTTCTATATAGTTACTTTTACTCTTACAAATTCAGAACTGCTCAAAAACTCGGTCGGAGTTGATGAGGTTTACCGTATTCTCTCCATAGCCGCAACTAATATCTCAAAAAGCCTGCACTCAGATTTCTATCATACTGCGGATAACAGCATCAGCTTTATCGAAAAGCACAAGAAATGCTGTGAAGAGCTGATAAGCTCCGATTTTGACAAGCTTGAGTTTTCTACTTCGTCGGGTATGATAGTTAATACCTCATTCAGACTTTCGTTTATCGAATGTCCCAAGTATGCCGACAGCCTTGATAAGATAACAGAACTTATGACTCATGTCAGAAGTGCTGATAGTAATTCCGCAAGATCGGTAGTTGTAGTAAGCGAAGCTGTTATTGATGAGCTGAATTATCTCTCGGGTGTCGAAAGATTGCTTCAGAAAGCCGTTAAGAACAACGGACTTGAAGTATATTATCAGCCTATTTATTCAACAAAGAAGAAAAAGTTTGTTTCGGCTGAGGCGCTTGTAAGACTGAAAGACAAAGAAACTCTTGGCTTTATTTCGCCTGAGATATTTGTTCCTATGGCGGAGCGTATGGGACTTATTTCAGAGCTTGGCGCTACCGTTTTTGAAAGCGTGTGCAGTTTTGCGAAAAAGTATAATGTCAGACAATACGGAGTAGAGTATATCGAGGTAAATATTTCTGCTGTCCAGAGCGTTGATATTTATCTGCCCGATTATCTGCTGCAATGTATGGGCAAGTACGGTATCTCTTCGGATTTCTTCAATTTAGAAATTACCGAAACCGCCGCTGTTGAGGCAGGCGAACTGCTCGACCTTAATATGTCACGCTTAAAGTCGATGGGCTGCGGCTTTTCTATGGATGACTTCGGTACGGGATACTCAAACCTCTCTCAGATGGCTAATACCGGTTTTGATATAATTAAGCTTGACAAGAGCCTTATATGGCCTTGCTTTGACGGGGACAGCGCTCACGCAAGGACTATCCTTGACAGCTGTATTTCAATGATAAACGGTCTTGGTATCTCAATCGTTGCGGAGGGCGTTGAAACAAAAGAACAGGTTGATATGCTTACCGAAAACGGAGTTGAGTATCTTCAGGGTTACTATTTCGCTAAGCCTATGAATGAGCAGGATTACTTAAAATTCCTGCAGGATAACTGCAAATAATCGGTTTTCATCAGACAGAAGTTATATAAACCGATAAAAACGACTGTGATTTTAATAATATTGCTTGCGACTTTTCGCTTTTCATCGGTTTTGTATATGCTTTTTTATTAGAATATGACTTTTTATCACATTATCATTCGATAAATGTGTTTTTTGAAAAATTTTTGATAAATATTATTGACAAACGATTTGCGTTGTGCGATAATAGGGATAGATAAGGAGGTAGATTCACCATGATGGGAATTAAAGAAAATTTTAAAAGAGGAACTCTTGAAATGCTTATTCTTCATCTTCTTAAGGGAGAAGAGATGTACGGATATCAGCTGACTCAGGAGATCTGCGCAAGGAGCAACGGTACATTCAAAATAACCGAGGGTTCTATGTATCCTACACTTTACAGGTTACTTGATAAGGAGCTTATCTCCGACCGTCTGGAGCTTGTCGGCAGAAGACGCACCAGAGTATATTATCACATCGAGCCTAAGGGAGTTGAATATCTCGAAAAGCTGACAACCGAGTACGAGATTACAAGCGCAGGTATCGATGCTATTATGAATTATGTTCCCGAAGAAGAGAAATAATTGAAGTTTCGCTTCTATACTTACGGCGGCGTATCGCATGGATATGCCGCCGTTTTATAGCATTTTTGACCGGAGGTTATGCTATGTCTTTAAATACAAAATATATTATAGACAGCCACGCTCACATCTTCCCCGATAAGATAGCTCAGAAGGCCTCAGACAATATCGGAAGCTTCTACGACTTGTTTATGAACTACGACGGCACGGTAGATACTCTGATAAGCGAAGGAAATAAGTGCGGCATAACAAAATATGTGGTACAGTCGGTCGCTACTGTAGTGCATCAGGTAACGCACATCAACGATTTTATTGTATCATCCGTGAAAAAATATCCCGACAAGCTTGTCGGCTTCGGCTCGCTTCATCCCGATATGGATGGTGCTGAAGAAGAGGTGGACAGGCTTATATCAAACGGACTGCTCGGAATAAAACTTCATCCCGATTTTCAGAAGTTTGCAATAAATGATGAAAAAGCATTCAGATTATACGAGATAGCGGGAGAGAAGCTTCCTTTCCTTATTCATACAGGCGATAAGCGTTATAAATATTCAAACCCTTCGCTGATGGCTGACGCCGCTAAAAGATTTCCTCATGTGCGCTTTATTGCCGCACATTTCGGCGGCTGGTCGGAGTGGGATGAAGCCGAGCGTGAGCTTGCGGGACTTGATAATATTTTCGTTGACACCAGCAGTTCGTTCTATTCCATGAATCCCGAGAAAGCGGCTGAGCTTATCAATCGCTTCGGCAGCGACAGAGTATTTTTCGGTACAGATTATCCTATGTGGAAAGCAAAGGACGATTTAAAGTTCCTCCAACAAGTGCCGATAAGCGACGATGTAAAAGAAAAGGTACTATGGAAAAATATCAACAGTTTTCTCGGGCTCGGTCTTGTATGATGAATAAACCTATAATATTTATATCTCCTATAAAAAAGAAGTCGGAATGTAAGTCCGGTTATCATCTGTATTCACACAGGTGCGGCATAGCGCTTCTCAAAAAGGCTTTTTCGCATATAGGAAAAGAAATATCCGAGAACGATATACAAAGGAGCGAAAAAGGCAAGCCGTATATTGACGGTAGTGATATCTTTTTCAGTATTTCTCATTGCGACGGTCTTGCGGTTTGCGTTTTATCGGATAAGCCTGTAGGAGTTGACTGCGAAAGCGTGCGAAAAGTAAGCACAGCTGTTATGAAAAGATGCTTCGGCAGTATAGAATCCGATTATGTTAATAACAGCGAGGACAGAAATAACGCTTTCACTCGTATATGGACGCTGAAAGAAAGCTATGTCAAGATGACGGGTGACGGTGTATCCTCATCGCTTACGGATAAATGCTTTGATATTGACGGTGGCAGAGCGCTTTTTGAAAGCGGCGCCGAATTTATTCATTACGATTTCCTGTCAGACGGAGAACAATACTTCATCAGCGTATCGTTCGGTACAGCTGATAAAAAAAGAGAAAATTCTATCGAAAAACCATTTTTTGACATTGACAACGAACATATTTTGTTGTACAATGTATCCGACAACTGAAATAAGCGAACGGGAGCTTGTATAACAGGCTGAGAGGGAAATGATATTTCCGACCGATAACTTGATTTGGGTAATGCCAACGGAAGGACAGTAGCGTATGTAGCGTATGCGGTATTCCGTATGCGCTTTTTATTTTGAAAGGAACAAATATTATGAATATTACTCCTCGTCAGATGCTCTTGTACGCTGTCAGCGACAGGGCGTGGAGCCGTGACGATGAAGAGTTTACAGCTCAGGTGCGGCAGGCGGTTATGAGTGGAGTGACCGTGTTTCAGCTCAGGGAAAAGCAGGCTGATTATGAGCATTTTAAAATGATTGCGCTTAGGATAAAGCCGATTTGCAAAGAATACGGTGTGCCGCTTATAATAAACGATAATGTAAGGCTTGCAAAGGAGATAGACGCAGACGGTGTTCATCTCGGTCAGGATGACCTTGATATCAAATCGGCAAGAGAATATCTCGGACAAGATAAGATAATAGGCGTGTCCGCTCATAATGTTGCTGAAGCGCTTGCGGCACAGCAAGGCGGTGCGGATTATCTCGGAAGCGGTGCGGCATTTGTAACATCGACTAAAACCGATGCAGGAGCGATAGACCGAAAAGTGCTTGCCGATATAGCGCATACGGTTAAAATTCCGGTTGTAGCGATAGGCGGTATCAATGCGGAAAACATAACTCAGCTTCAGAATCTCGGACTTGACGGCGTTGCGGTAGTGTCGGCTATATTCGCCGCAGAAGATATCCCCTGTGCGGTCAGAGAATTAAAAGCAAAAGCTGAGCTTGTAGCAAAAAGCTCGGTAAAGCAGAAAGGATAAAAAATGAAAAAGATTCTTACAATAGCAGGTTCCGATTGCAGCGGAGGAGCCGGAATACAGGCTGATATTAAAACCATAACAATGCACAATATGTATGCGATGAGTGCAATTACTGCGCTTACAGCCCAGAACACAACAGGCGTATACGGCATTATGAACAGCTCGGTCGATTTTCTTAAAAATCAGATCGACTGCATTTTCAGCGATATCCGTCCCGATGCAGTCAAGATAGGAATGGTAAGCGAAATCGGGATAATAGAGGCTATTGCCGAAAAGCTGAAAGAATATAATGCTGTTAATATCGTTGCCGATCCCGTAATGGTAGCAACAAGCGGCAGCAGGCTGATAAGCGAGGACGCAACACAGGCGCTTATGACAAAGCTTCTTCCTCTTGCCGATATAATCACTCCCAATCTTGCTGAAGCGGAAGTTCTCACCGGTATGAGCATCACAGACAGAGCCGGAATGGAAGAAGCGGCGAGAAAGCTGTCGGACAAGCTCCCTTCAAGCGTAGGAATTGTTATAAAGGGCGGTCATCTTGACGATACAGCGGATGATCTGCTGTATGTAAACGGTGAAATGCACTGGATATACGGCAAGCGCATAGATAACCCCAATACTCACGGCACAGGCTGTACATTCTCGTCTGCCATTGCGTGCAATCTTGCGCTGACCGACGACAAGGTGCAGGCAGTAACAAACGCAAAGAAGTATCTTGCAGGCGCTATTGAGGCAAAGCTTGACCTTGGACACGGCAGCGGTCCGCTTTATCACAACTACCGCTTATCAGGCAAGGAATTATAATATGCCGTTAGTACAGTTTGCCGATGTGACTTTCGGCTACAAAGAGGACGATTATCTTCTGCTCCGGAATCTTTCGTTTACGGTTCAGAAAAACGATATAATAACCGTTATCGGTGCGTCGGGATGCGGAAAGAGCACTCTTTTCAGACTTATGACCTGCCTTGAAAAAGAATACAAGGGCAGTATATCTATAAACGGCAAGTCTCCCGAAAATGCGTCGGGTACAGCCGCATTTATGCCGCAGAAGGACCTTCTTATGCCGTGGAGAAATATCCTTAAAAATGTTACTCTTCCGCTTGAAGTATTGCCGATATCAAAATCAGAGCGAATCGAAATCGCTAAAGAGGCACTATCAAAGGTCGGTTTATCCGACTGCGAGAAAAAGCGTCCGTCAGAGTTATCGGGCGGTATGCGGCAGCGTGTATCGTTTGCGAGAACACTCGTTCAGCTTTGGCAGGGAAGAGAGCTTTTACTGCTTGACGAACCGTTTTCTGCGCTTGATTCTCTTACGAGGATATCAATGCAGGACTGGCTTATAGGTCAGGTGAATGACCTTAATGCAACGGTAATGATGGTAACTCACGATGTCGAGGAAGCTATGCTTATCGGAAACAAGATATTCCTGCTCACAGGCAGACCTGTAAAGGAAATCAGCATAATAGATGTCAGCGGAATAAAATGCCGTGATGACTTGTACCTGCCGCAGTCGGTAAAACTGAAAAATCAGCTTGTTTCGGCTTTTCTTACCGAGAACGCAGACAAAGCGGAAAGGAGCGGCGTATGAAAAAACATCTGCCTGCCATACTGACAGGCGCAGGACTCCTGATATTGTGGCAGATTATTGCAATGTGTATCAATGCGGCATATATTCTGCCGTCGCCAACACAAATTGCAGTAAAGATATGGGAACTCAGAGATCCGCTGTTCACGGTACATACTCCTGCAACAATGCTTGTCACTCTTCTCGGTCTGCTGATATCGGTAGTTCTCGGCGTAGGTCTTGCCGTGATAATGGAAAAGTTTGAAACGGTTGAAAGGGCGCTGTATCCCGTTATCGTCACCACCCAGACTATACCCGTTACCGCAATAGCTCCGCTGTTTGTACTTTGGCTCGGCTACGGTATCTGGAGCAAGGTGCTGGTTTCGGTGCTGATTACCTTCTTTCCGATAACGATATCATTACATGACGGCCTTAAGTCAACTAAGAGAGAAAATGAAGAATTGCTCAGAACAATGGGAATGAGCAGTGCGGCTATATTTATAAAGCTGAAATTTCCTGCGGCTTTACCCTCGTTCTTCTCGGCAATAAAGATGGCGATTCCGCTCAGTATACTCGGTGCGGCAATGGGCGAATGGCTCGGAGCGCAAAGCGGACTCGGTTATTTCAGCAAGAGAATGATGACTCAGCTTGACGGAGCAGGCGTTTTTGCTCCTGTTGTAGTGCTTGCTGTATGTGCAATGTTGGTTGTAGCTGTTATCAGTGCAATAGAAAGAAAATTAATCACCTGGAGAAAGGAAATCTGAAATGAAAACTAAGAGAATAGCAGCTTTTGCTGCAGCAGCCGCTATGGCTTTAAGTATTTGCGGATGCAGTAACAATGCAGAGTCGGCAAACGGTGACAGCAACACCGGAAAACAGCTCGATGAACTTACAATTGTGCTTGACTGGTATCCAAACGGCTCTCATGTTTTCCTCTACGATGCAATAGAAGAGGGCTTTTATGAAGAAGAGGGACTTAAGATAAATGTTGAGTTCCCCTCAAACACAAACGATGCTATCTCAATGACTTCTGCAGGAAAAGCCGATATCGGTTTCTACTATATGCATGATGTTATCCAGGCAAACGCCAATCAGGATATACCCGTTGTTTCAATAGGTGCAGTTGTGCAGAATCCCGTCAATGTGCTTATGTCGCTTGGCGATAAGAACATAAAGACAGTAGCCGACCTGAAGGGTAAGAAGATAGGCTACGGCGGTTCAGTACTCAATGAGGCTTTTGTGAAAACAATGCTTAAGAACGCAGGACTTAATGAAAATGACGCAGAGCTTATAGATGTAGGCTTTGAGCTTATGTCATCAATGACAACAGGACAGGTAGACGCTACTATCGGAGGATTTATCAGCCACGAGGTACCCGAGCTTGAAAATCAGGGCTTCACGGTAAATTATATCAAGCCCACCGAGAACGGCGTTCCCGATTACACAGAGCTTGTATTTGTTACTTCAAAGGATAATGCCGAGAAGAATGCCGACAAGCTCACACGCTTCCTTCGTGCAACAAAGAAAGGTTTTGAAGCGGTTAAAGCCGATCCTGCAAAAGGCGTTGAGAATCTGCTGAAGAATCAGAACACCGAAAACTTCCCGCTTAATAAGGATGTTGAAACAAAGAGTGTAAATACTATTCTTTCTCTTGCCGAAAAGGACGGCGCACCGTTCTTATCACAGAGCGAGGAAACCTGGAACAATAACATCAAGTGGATGCTTGATTCGGGAATAATCACTAAGTCGGTAGAAGCTAAGGATATGATAGTAAAGCTTGTTGATTGATAAAAAACAGTTCGAGCCGTGTTTATCACGGCTCGTTGTTATATTATGATCCCGTTGCAATGATCTA
>JAEDNF010000060.1 GCA_016302655.1 Oscillospiraceae bacterium
AAGATCCCAACGGTATCCCCAACAACCTTATGCCGCTTATTCTTCGTGCGGCTTCGGGCAAAATGGCTACGCTGAGCGTATTCGGCAACGATTATCCCACGCCTGACGGCACCTGCGTAAGAGATTATATCCATGTTGTAGACCTTGCTCTCGGTCATGTAGCGGCAATAAAAGCCGCAAGAGAGGGAACAGGCTGCCCGGCATACAATCTCGGCACAGGTAAGGGATATTCCGTGCTTGATATTATTAATTCATTTGAAAAGGTAAACGGAGTAAAAGTACCTTATGTTATAGCCGGCAGAAGACCCGGCGATGCGGCGGCTTGCTATTCAAATCCTTCACTTGCTAAAAAGATGCTCGGATGGACAGCCAAGAGAGACCTTGAGCAGATGTGCCGTGACAGCTGGAACTATGTAAAGAAAAATTCGTAAAATAATACCTTTTAAACGCTTATAGCCATAGCTCAGAAAAACAGCTATGGCTATTTTCGGATTTTTCGGAAATGATACGGTAGAAGCACAAATTATGCTTTAAGCAGCGAAAGGACTGATATAATGCGTTTTAAATATTGCCCCGATTGTGCCGCCAAGCTATCTACCAAAAATCTCGGAGATGAAATGAATGTCCCTTGGTGCGATACTTGCGGCAAACCGTGGTTTGAAATGTTCCCCTGCTGTATTATCGCTATTGCACATCGGGACGGAAAATATGCGCTTATCCGTCAGCACAGTTGTGACGATGTAAAAGATGACAGATTTATCTGCGTATCTGGGTACATTAAGCCCGATGAAACCGCACAGCAGGCGGCTAAGCGAGAGATCAAAGAAGAGCTTGGACTGGATGTTCTGAGTTTACAGCTTATATCGACCTATGCTTATAAGAAAAAGCAGATGCTGATGATAGGTTTTTCTGCCGAAGTCGGCGAAGGTGATTTTATTTTATCCGACGAGCTTGTAGAGGCACGCTGGTTTAACGCAGACGAGGCAAGGGAAAAACTCAGAAACACTTCGGTAGGCAATATCCTTTTTGAAGAAATAATTGCACAGGAGAGTAAGAAAAATGACTGAGAATAAAAAAGTTATACCGCCCTATGAGCGTACGGCTCATTATTACGAAACCGACCGAATGGGGATAATACATCACTCAAACTATATACGCTGGTTTGAGGAAACGAGGATACATTATCTTGAACAGGCAGGTTATCCGTACTCAAAGATGGAAAAAGACGGAGTGATGATACCCGTTCTTTCAGCCGAATGTACCTATAAGAATGCAGTCCGTTTTGACGAAACGGTGCTTATCTATCTTAAGATTACGCAGTTCAACGGATTCAAGATGACTATAGAGTACATAGTAAAAGGAAAAGAAAACGGCGATATAAAGGCTATCGGAAAAACCCGTCACTTTTTTGTGGACAGCGAGTTTAAACCGATAAGGGTAAAAGACAAGTACCCTGAAGTGTATAATGTCTTTAACGATAACAAGGAGGAAGAATGAAGCGGATAGATATCACCGAAAACGGCATTAATATCGTTTTTTCTCTTGAAGATAACGGTCAGATAAAGCTGATGCATTTTTCGGCTTTGCCGTTCAATGAACAGGATATATGGCACGAGATGTTCGAGCAGGATTTTCTCGGCTGTTTTGATATAGCACAGGTGGAGATAGCAGGGCTTGACCGTCCGTGCGAGCGTCACGGTACAAAATATATCGTCACCGCACCCGGTTACAGACTGAAATATAAGAGCTTTTCGGATACCCGTGACGAAACAGGCAGGCTGATAAAGATAACGCAGTACGATGAGCCGACGGGTATTGAAGTGATCAGTACATTCCGATTCTATGACGGAATAAGCGTAGTGCGCTGTTATACCGAAGTTAAAAACACATCGCCGACCGAGACATACACGCTTACCTATGTTTCTTCCTTCAATTATCTCGGAATTGAAAAAGAGGGCGTTCTCCCCCGTGATGAAAAGTTTACTGTAAAGATTCCACATAATTCGTGGCAGAAGGAGATGCTCTGGCAGGACTATACCTTTGAACAGCTCGGAATGCCTCAGTCGCAGAAAGACGGTTGGGAGCACTGCGGAAAAGCAATAAATGTAACTAATATCGGCAACTGGTCAACAAACGAATATCTGCCTATGGGATACATACAGAATAACGAAACAAACAGCGGCTTGTTTTGGCAGATCGAGCACAACGGCTCGTGGCATTGGGAGATAAGCGACCAGAGGGGACATTTTTACCTTGCACTCAGCGGGCCTAACGAACAGCAGTCGCATTGGTTTAAAAACCTTGCTCCGGGCGAGAGCTTTACCTCCGTTCCTGCGGCGGTGGGCGTATGCTCGGACTTCGACGAGGGTATGGGAGAGCTTACAAAATATCGCAGAGCAATACGCAGAAAGAATACCGATAACGAGAAGCTCGGAGTTATTTTCAACGATTATATGAACTGCCTGTGGGGAGATCCCACCGAAGAAAAAGAAATGCCGCTTATCAGAGCCGCCGCCGAAGCAGGATGTGAGTACTATTGCATTGACTGCGGATGGTATGCGGACGGCTTCTGGTGGGACAGCGTAGGCGAATGGCAGGAGAACCGCCGCCGTTTTCCAAACGGTCTTAAAAAGGTAACGGACGAAATAAGAAAATACGGTATGATACCGGGAGTATGGCTTGAAATAGAGGTTATGGGCATAAACTGTGAGCTTGCCAAAAAAGCGCCTGACGAATGGTTCTTTATGCGGCACGGCAAGCGTGTTTACGACCGTTCACGCTATCAGCTTGACTTTTCAAATCCCGAAGTAAGCGCATACGCCGACAGCGTTATAGACAGGCTTGTCAAAGATTATGGTGTAGGCTATATCAAGATGGATTATAACATAGAGCCGGGCATCGGCACAGAGGTAGGCTGTGACAGCGTGGGCGAGGGACTTATGCGCCACGAAAAAGCATATCTTTCCTGGCTTGACGGAGTATTCCGCCGCTATCCCGAGCTTATCATCGAAAACTGTTCAAGCGGAGGTATGAGGATAGATTATGCTATGCTCAGCCGCTATTCGATACAGTCAACAAGCGATCAGGACGATTACCGCAGATATGCTACAATAGCGGCAAACGCACCTACGGGACTCACACCCGAGCAAAGTGCAATATGGTCATATCCTCTCACCGACGGCGACAGGGAAGAAGTCGTGTTCAATATGGTGAACGCCATGACTCAGCGTATCCATCAGAGCGGACATCTTGCAAACTTAAGCGTCGAGCGAAAAGCTCTTGTAAAAGAGGCGATAGACTGCTACAAGAGGATAAGAAACGATATAAAAACGGCGCTTCCTTTCTGGCCGCTCGGACTGTCGCATATAAGCGACGAATGGGTAGCACTCGGTCTGAAAACACAAAGCAAGGCTTATATTGCCGTGTGGCGCAGAGAAGGCACGGAAAAACGCTGTGAAATACCTGTAAAATACGCAGGCGAAAACACGGTTGTGCGCTGTATATATCCGTCTTTTGAAAAAGGTTGTCATAATTACGACAGCAAAAATAAGATTCTGTCGGTGGAACTTGACAGAAATTATATGGCAAGGCTTTTTGAAATGGAGTTATAATTGCCGTCCGGTGTTGACTTTTATACTTTAGTGTGGTAAAATAATATTACAGTTTTTTTATGTCGCTAAAATGCTTTTGAGAAAGGGAAACGCAATGAACACAAAACTTGTTTCAAAGGACAAAGATGAGCTTTTCAAGGCTATTATGGAACTTAAAAGCGTAGAAGAATGCTATAACTTTTTCGAGGATCTGTGCACTATAAGAGAGCTTGAGTCTATGGCTCAGCGCCTTCATGTTGCAAAACTGCTTGTTGAGGGCAAGGTATACAGCACTATTGTCAGCGAGACGGGCGCAAGCACGGCTACAATAAGCCGTGTAAACAGATCGCTTCAGGGCGGAAACGACGGATATTCCATTGTATTCGACCGCCTGAAAGATAAAGACTGACCGAAAGGGATGAATATATGTCGGCATACGGATGTTTTGCTGATGTTTATGACAGGCTGACTTCAAACATCGATTATAAGGAGCTTGCGCAGTATTACGACAGGATAATCAGCAGTCATCAAGGCAAGAAAGGGATACTGCTCGATCTTGCCTGCGGCACAGGCAGTATGTCTATGCAGTTTTCTAAGCTCGGATATGATGTCATCGGCGTCGATCTCAGTACCGAAATGCTGAGTATAGCCAAAGAAAAGCCGCATGATAATATAGAATATCTTTGCCAGGATATGTGTGAGCTTGATATGTACGGAACTGTTGATGTTACTGTCTGCGTACTTGACAGTATAAATCATCTTGACAGCAAGGACGATATACTAAGGTGCTTTAAATCCGTATCGCTGTTCAGCGATCCCGACGGGCTGTTTGTTTTTGATATCAATACCGTTAAAAAGCATAGAGAAGTGCTTTCGGACAATACCTTCGTATATGATATGGATGATGTCTACTGCGTGTGGCAGAACTATCTTGACAGCGATACCGACAGAGTGGATATTGCGCTGGATATTTTCACGCAGGACGAAGACGGCAGATATATCCGTTCCTGCGAGGATTTTTCGGAGATAGCATTGCCGCTTTGCGAAATAGACGAGCTTCTTAGTAAAGCAGGCTTTACTGTGCTCGACAGATACGACTATATGACATTTAATGAAGGCGGAGAGGACTGCGAAAAAGTCATCTACTGCTGTGCAAAGGAAAAGAGATAATATGGGAAAGATAGTAAGAGCTTTATCGGCTGACGGAAGCGCACTTTGCAGTGCCATCGACACAACCGATATAGTAAACGAAATACACAGAATACACGGTACATCCGCAACTGCTTCGGCGGCGGCGGGAAGACTTGCAACAGCCGCCTGCATAATGGGTGCGCTTATGAAGAACGAGGGCGACAGACTTACTCTGCGTATAAACGGCGGCGGCAGTATAGGAACGATAACTGCAGTTGCCGATTACAGAGGAAATGTCAAGTGCTGTATGGACAATCCTTACGCCGATTTACCCCTTAATAAAGTGGGAAAACTGGATGTCGGAGGTATAGTCGGAACAGACGGTTATCTTGCGGTAATCAAGGATTTAGGACTCAAAGAGCCTTATGTCGGACAGGTACCTATAGTAAGCGGTGAGATCGCTATAGATGTAACTCAGTACTATGCGGTAAGCGAGCAGATACCTACGGTGTGTGCGCTCGGAGTGCTTGTAGATACAGACCTTACGATAAAAAAGGCAGGCGGATATATGATACAGCTGGTACCGCCTGTAAATGAGGCTGCTATAGATTTCATAGAAGAAAACATAAAGGATATGCAGTCGGTCACAAAAATGCTGGAGGACGGACTTACTCCCGAAGAGATCGCTCTCAAAGGTCTTAAAGGACTTGACGGAGAGATTCTTGACAGCTGGGAGGCGCAGTATTACTGCGACTGCTCAAGAGAGCGCACCGAACAGGTACTTATCGCACTGGGCAAGACCGAACTTGCAAAGCTTGCCGAAGAAGATCCGCAAACAGAGGTTTGCTGTCATTTTTGCGACAAGAAGTATGTATTCTCGTCCGATGAGCTTAACGACCTTGTCAAGAGGATATAAACCGTATGAAAAAATGGCTTGTAAGAAATACCGATAATTCGCTTGCAATGAAGCTGAAGACCGAAACCGGTCTTCCTTTGCTTCTGTGCAGATTGCTTGCAGGCAGAGGGATATATACCGCCGAGCAGGCACAGGAGTTTTTCGGCGGAAGCGAATTATCCGATCCGTTTCTGATAAAGGATATGGATAAGGCGGTTCAGGTTGTCGAAGACGCCGTAAACAGCGATACAAAGATAACCGTATACGGAGATTATGACTGCGACGGCGTGACTGCTACGGTAATGCTGTATTCTCATCTTGAAGCGCTCGGCGCAGATGTCAACTATTACATACCGACAAGAGAAGAAGGCTACGGACTTAACGAGAGCGCTGTCCGTAAGATAAGCGAAGAAGGAACGGGCCTTATTATCACGGTAGATAACGGAGTATCGGCGGTAAATGAGGCTGAGCTAATATACGAGCTCGGTATGAAACTTGTTATAACCGATCATCATCAGCTTCCCGATGTTCTTCCGAGAGCAGAGGCAATAGTAAATCCCCACAGGAGTGACGATACATCGCCGTATAAGGATTATGCCGGTTGCGGTGTGGTACTAAAGCTGATAATGGCGCTTGAAGGCGACGCAGACGGAGTTCTGGAGCAATATTCGGATATTGCGTCTATCGGTACTATCGGCGATATAGTACCGCTTACCGGTGAAAACCGAATAATAGTAAAGCGGGGATTATCCGAGATACCGTACAGCGAGAATATGGGGCTTATTGCGCTTATCCGTGCGGCAGGTCTTAACGAGGAATCGATTACTTCAACGGGAGTAGCGTTTGGAATATGTCCGAGAATAAATGCCGCAGGAAGATATAAAAGTCCCGAAGCGGCGGCAGAGCTGTTCCTCGCACAAAGCGGCAAGACAGCTCAGTTAAGGGCACAGGAGCTTTGTGAACTTAACGAAATGAGAAAGAAGATAGAAAGCGAAATACTCGAATCGGCAAAACAGCAGCTATCAGATAATCCCAAGGCGTTCAACTCACGGGTACTTATCGTTTGCGGTGAAGGATGGAATCACGGCATTATAGGAATAGTCAGCGCCCGTCTGCTTGAGCTGTATGAGAAGCCCTGTATCGTAATAGGCATAGAAGGCAATGAGGCAAGAGGCTCGGCAAGGAGTATAGAAGGCTTTTCGCTGTATACGGCAATTTCTGCCTGCAGTGAGCATCTGACCAGATTCGGCGGTCACACAAAGGCGGCAGGCTTTTCGCTACCGAAAGATAAAGTTCCGCTTTTCTGTGAGCAGATAAGAGCTTACGCCGATGAAAAGTTCCCTTCAATGCCGGTCATGACGGAAGAAGCGGACATTGAGCCGGATATCTCGGATCTTGAGATATCTTCTGTAGAGAATCTGAAGCATCTACAGCCATTCGGAGAAGAAAATGCGGCTCCGCTTTTTTTGATGAAGGAATGCACAATAATATCAAAAAAACCTCTCAAAGACGGAAAATACACATCGTTTTCGGCTCAGTACAAGGACTCGCAGTTCAGATTTCTTTGCTTTGGCATCCCCTACGATATGTTCTGCTATTGCATAGGAGATAAGGTGGATGTACTGTCAAATGCCGATGTGAATGAATTTAATGACAGGAAAAGTGTCAGCATAAAGGTAAAGGATATACGCAGAAGCGATTTCAACGAAGATAAGTATTTTGCGGCAAGAAATATCTACGAAAAGATACTCAGGGGCGAAAAAACCGACAGCAGACTGCTGAAAAGGATAATGCCCGATAAAGAGAATATGAAACTGCCGTTTGACCTTGCCAGAAAGATGACATCTGTCGATTCGGCGGCTCAATTGGCTATGGCACACGGCGTGAATTATTGCTTGTTTATGCTTTGCCTGCATATTTTTGCGGAGTTCGGGCATCTGAAGCTTGACAGGATAAACGGCACTATGGAGTTTTTGCAGGGCGGCAGACGGATAGAGCTTGATAAATCGTCGGTCGTAAAAAGGATAATTAAATCCTGCAGTATATAACAAAATTAAGGAGTAAACGGAGGCGGTAAGCATGACATATACAATAGATATGCTTATTGACAAGATAAAGGAAGTCGGCAAGAGCTACGACCTTGAGAAAATACAGGCGGCATATAATCTTGCCGAAAAAGCGCATGAGGGCGTTTATCGTTCTTCGGGCGAGCCGTATATCTCTCATCCGGTAGCGGTCGCTTTTATCCTTGTCGAACAGTTCTGCATGGATACAGATACCATCTGTGCGGCGCTTCTGCATGATGTTGTTGAAGATACGGATACCGGACTCGATGTAATTCAGAAGAAGTTCGGCGAAGATGTTGCACAGCTTGTTGACGGTGTTACAAAGATAGGACAGGTACCTCTTAACACCCGTGAGGAACAGCAGGCAGAGAATATACGCAAGATCCTTATCGCTATGTCAAAGGACATAAGGGTAATAATCATCAAGCTTGCAGACAGACTTCACAATATGAGAACGCTTGCGAGCAGACCTCCCGAAAAACAGCGCAAGACTTCGCTGGAGACTATGAACTTCTATGCGCCTATCGCACACAGACTCGGTATCAGCGATGTAAAGGAAGAGATGGAAGACCTTGCTCTGCGTTATCTTGATCCGTACGGCTTCAAGGAAATAGAGTCGCTTCTTGACGTTCACAAGGATGAGCGCAACACATTCATCGACAAGATAAAAGGAATGATACAGGAGCGCATATCCGACATCCAGCCTCCCCCGATA
>JAEDNF010000061.1 GCA_016302655.1 Oscillospiraceae bacterium
CAACGACCTTCGGGTTATGAGCCCGACGAGCTACCCCTGCTCCACCCCGCGATATTGAATACTGCTCTTAACGAACTTCGTATATTATATCACAGCATTTTATGTTTGTCAAGAGTTTTTTTAAAAATCTTTTTTATTTCTTGATTTATTCTGGATTTGCATTGTAAACATAGTTTTTAGCAGTTTTCCAGAAAATATTCTTTCAATATTTTTTTATTCCGATATCGTAATAACATCCCTTCGCTGTTTTTTGCAAAAGTAGTAAAAAATACTTGCAATTTTGTTCTGCCTTTGATATAATTAAAATGTATCTTGTACATTTGTGTGTACTTATAAAAATACAAATATAATTTAAAGAAATGGGGACTTTCAATGCCGGCAAATATTGTTGTAGGAACTCAGTGGGGTGACGAAGGCAAAGGCAAGATTATTGACATTATAGCATCAAGAGCTGATGTTGTCGTTCGTTCACAGGGTGGTAACAATGCAGGTCATACCGTAGTAAATGACGGTCAGACTTACAAACTCCACCTGATTCCTTCGGGCATTCTTTATAAAAATACGCCCTGCCTTATCGGAGCAGGCGTGGTACTCGATCCTAAAGATCTTTTAGGCGAGATTGACAGTCTTTCTCCCAGAGGTGTATCCTTTGACAATCTCAAGATAGATCCGAGAGCTCATGTAGTTATGCCCTGGCATATTACACTTGACGGCCTTTCAGAGAAGTTCAGGGGCAATTCTGACATCGGAACCACCAAGCGTGGCATCGGTCCTTGCTATATGGACAAGTACGAGCGTTGCGGAATCCGTGTATACGATCTTGTTCACCCCGAAGTTTTTGCAGAAAAGGCAAGAATGACAGGTAAGCTGAAAAATAAGATAATTACCGATGTTTACGGCGGCGAGCCCCATGATATTGAGGCAATTATCAAAGAGTACACCGAGTACGGCAAGCGCCTTGCTAAGTATGTGGATGATGTTTCTGTTATCGTTTATGAGGCGGCTAAGGCAAACAAGACGATAATGTTTGAAGGCGCACAGGCAACACTTCTTGATATTGATTTCGGCACATATCCCTATGTTACTTCTTCACATCCTCTTTCGGCAGGCGTATGCGTTGGTACAGGCGTAGGCCCTATGCTTATTTCAAATATTATCGGCGTTGCAAAGGCTTATACCACAAGAGTCGGCAAAGGACCTTTCCCGACCGAGCTTGACGATGAGATAGGCGAGACGATAAGAAATAAGGGCGGAGAATTCGGTACAACTACAGGCAGACCGAGAAGAACAGGCTGGTTCGACGCTGTTATAGTACGCCATTCTGTAAGAGTTAACGGTTTGTCTTCGCTGGCTATTAATAAGCTTGATACGCTCGGCGGTTTAGGCGATCTTAAAGTCTGCGTAGCTTATAAAAAGCCCGACGGCACTATTATCGAGAATTTCCCTGCTGCGCTTGAAGAACTCGCTGACTGTGTTCCCGTATACGAGACGCTTGAAGGATTTGACGAAGATATATCTGCTTGCCGCAGCTTCGATGAACTGCCTGAGGCTTGCAAGAAGTATATAGAGCGTCTTGAAGAGCTTTGCGACTGCCATATTTCTATGGTAGGCGTCGGCCCCGACAGAGAACAGATAATCGAGAGATAACCTTACTTTGGGAGTAAATTATTGAATATACTTTTTATCGGAGATGTTGTGGGGCAGAAGGCCTGCGCTAATCTCAGAGAAAAACTGCCTTTTCTGAAAAAAGAATACAACATTGATACCGTCATAGTAAACGGTGAGAATTCTGCCGACGGCAACGGCATAACACCCGTATCGGCAAAATTCCTTATTGACAGCGGTGCCGATGTCATAACGACCGGCAACCACTGCTTCAAAAGAAAAGAGATGAATGACTTTTACGAAACATCGGATATAGTCATTCGCCCAGCTAACTTTTCTGATGATGTTGTCGGAAAAGGCTATACGGTGCTTGATCACGGAAAGTATTCTGTTTGTGTTATAAATCTTCTCGGCGTTGTGTTTATGCAGAACCTTGAAAACCCTTTTCGCTGTATTGACAGGATTTTAAGCAAAGTTAACACAAAAGTCATAATTGTGGATTTTCACGCAGAGGCGACTTCTGAAAAGAAGGCTATGGGTTATTATCTTGCAGGAAAGGTTTCGGCGGTTTTAGGCACTCACACGCATATTCAGACGGCTGATGAAGAGATAATAGACGGGCACACGGGCTATATTACCGATGTCGGAATGACAGGCGTGACCGATTCGGTGCTCGGCGTCAAAAAAGAGATTATTATCAACAATATGATTACCGGATATCCGCAAAGGTATGAATACGCTGAAGGCGATTTTCATATATGCGGCGCTGTCATATCTGTTGATGAAAAAACAGGTATCTGTACTTCTATAAAGAGAATACGATACTGATATTAAAACGGGAGGTAAAAAATGGAAGTAGTAAAAGTTTCAGCAAAATCCGTACCTAAGTCGGTTGCAGGCGCTATTGCAGCAGTTATCCGTGAAAACGGAGAAGTTGAAGTTCAGGCTGTTGGCGCAGGTGCTTCTAATCAGGCAGTAAAAGCTATTGCAATTTCAAGAAGCTACATGGCACTGTCCGGTGTTGATTTAGTGTGCATTCCCGCTTTCACTACCGTTAATATTGACGGTGAAGAGCGCACAGCGATGAAATTCATTGTTGAATGTCGCTGATTATCTATTGTATAATTAATGAGGAGAATTTGCCGCTTTGATTCGGCTTCGCCCCGGCGCTATCGTCGGGGCGTATTTTTTTGCATATATCGGTCTTTGCTGTAAACTATATCGTTATAGACAAGGAGGCATATATGAATAATGTGATAATAATTGACGATGCTGAAGATGTTGCATTATGTGCTGTTGAGGCACTTGCGGCTTCGTTTCATGTGCGGTTTTGCAGCGGTAATTCGCTGTATGAAACGGGATGCGGAAAAAGCGTATATATCTGGCGTACGGATGTGCTTCACAGTCTTGGTGCAGAGGACTGCATAATAGTGCTTGGTGAAAATGTTAATGCAATACCGTCTTTTTTGCCGCAAAGTGCGCTTATTATAGCAAATGCACTTAATAAAGAGCAGATGGAAACGCTTTCTCACAGAAAAAATAATGTCATAGCATGCGGAAATCTTGTTATGGATACAGTTTCTTATACAAGCATAACAGATGAAGAGATTACCGTTTGTCTCGGAAGAGCAGTAGTGTTACCCGATGGTACCGAGATACAGCCTTTTGAAAAACCTGTGCAGAAAAGCAGCGACGACAGAATCTATCCCGTACTTGCCGCATCTGCACTCAGAATAGCACTTGGCGACAGTTCTTTTTATCTCCGGTAATTTTTAAGAAGCAAAAAACTTTCTTATATACTTGTATTTTTTTCGGTTGTGGTGTATAATGTGTATAATAGACTTATAATAGCTAAGTGTGCCATTCGGCATATTGAGGTAACAATCACAGCGCCCGTTTAATATATTCGGGCAGGAAAGGCAGTACGATATGAATAAAAAGACAACTCGTACAGGTGCAAGCCTGCGTATTTCAAATGAAGTTCTTACAAAGATTGCTGAAGTAGCTGCAACTGAGATCAAAGGTGTGGCAGCAAACGGTGAACATCTTGTCGTAAGCGAAAAAAGTATTGCTCAGTTTGCGGGTAAGTTTTTTTCTCCCGTGAAGGCAGTTATGAAAAATGACGCTGTCGAGGTGACGGTTTGTATTGTAGTGCTTCAGGGATATAAAGCAGAAACTGTTGCTAAAGCAGTTCAGGAAAGCGTTAAATCCGCAATTCAGAATATGGCTGGAATCTCGGTTTCTAAGGTAAATGTCAGAATAACAGATATTGTGCTGAACAAAACGGAATAAAAGAACAGGAAACATATTTTATGGCAGAAAGAAAACTTACAAGACACGAAATGAGAGAAGCGGCTCTGCTTATCCTTTTTCAGATGCAGTTCAACCCAGAGACTCTCGACGAGCTTTTAGATGATTGCAAAGAGTCGTTTGAGATGGAATACAACGCTCAGTCCGTCTCTCTTGCTAAAGGCGTCAATGAGCATAAAGAAGAGCTTTGCGCTATCATAGACGGATATTCTCCTTCAAGAAAGGTCGACCGTATTTCTTACATAGACCTTGCTATTATGATGATATCGATTTATGAGATGAAATACTGTCCTTCGGTACCCGATAAGGTTGCAATAAACGAGGCTATTGAGTTTGCAAAGGAATATGCAGATAAAGCCGATGTCCGCTTTATCAACGGCGTTTTGAATTCGTATTATCAGGACAGTACCGCAAAAGGTGCGGCTGATGACTGATTTTTTCACCGTAACCGTATCACAGGTTACAAGACGACTGTCTATGCTTGTAAAAGAGGATAAGGCTCTTTCGGATGTATATGTAACGGGAGAGATATCGAATTTTACTCTGCATAAGGCGTCGGGACATATCTATTTTACCCTTAAGGATGACACTTCATCTATAAAATGCGTAATGTTTGCAAACAAGGCGGCAAATCTCAGCTTTATGCCATACAGCGGACAAAGCGTTATTGTAAGAGGCAGTGTATGCGTATATGAGCGTGACGGTGCAAATCAGATATATGTCAGCGAGATAATCGAAAACGGCGAAGGAGAGCTTGCTCTTGCATTCGAAAAAGCAAAGCGTGAGCTTGAAGCTGGCGGATATTTTTCTCAAAAGCGTGAAATACCGTCACAGCCCGATACAGTATGTATCATAACAGCTGAAAAAAGCGCAGCTTTGCAGGATATGCTGAATATTATGTCACGGCGCAGACCTATACTTAATGTGATTATCATACCGGTAACGGTACAGGGTTTCACAGCACCTAAAACCTTGATAAAAGCGCTTGAAACTGCGCAGAAAACCGATGCTGACCTGATAATAATCGGCAGAGGCGGCGGCAGTGCCGAAGATTTGTCGTGCTTTAACGATGTAGAGTATGCTAAAGCTCTGTTTAACAGTAAGATACCTACGATTTCAGCCGTAGGTCACGAAACCGATTTTACGATTTCGGATTTTGTTGCCGATTTGCGTGCTCCTACGCCTTCTGCGGCGGCTGAAATAGCAACGGCTGTTACCTGCGATGCTTTAGCAGAAAACATTGAACGCTTGCAGGATAAATTAAGTGATAATATATGGGCAAAGCTAAACGGCTTTGAACAGCAGATCGATTCAATACAGCGGCATTGTACCGCATATACTCCCGAAAAACGGCTTGAACGTTCCGAAAGAGAGCTTGAGCTTATATCAGGAAAAATCGCTTCTTCTGTCATTCAGTCGATAGGAAAGTATTCAGCTATGGTTGACAGTTTTTCCGACAGGATAGAGGCACTCAGCCCGATAAATGTGCTGAAGCGTGGTTACAGCGCCGTAACAAAGGATGATAAGACAGTAACAAGGATCAATGACATTGCCCCCGGAGACAATATAAGCATACTTATGTCAGACGGTTCTGCAACAGCACAGATAACAGGAATTACAGCTAACGAGGAATAAAAAATATGAGTTTTGAAGCAGCTTTAAAAAGACTTGACGAAATATCCGTTAATATGGAACAGCCGGATATAACACTTGAAGATTCTATGAAGTGTTATACCGAAGCGGTTGAGCTGATCGCATTCTGCAGAAAATACATTTCTGACGCAAAGCTTACCGTTCGCAAGCTGGAAGAGGCGTAATAATATGTCATCTGTTATACCCTCATTTCCGCCGTTTGATACGGACTTTAACAAAACCTTTGAGTTTTACCGGTTTTTATTTAAAACAAAGTTAAAGAGCGTCTGCGACTCATTCTGTTCTAATGACGCACGGTTCAGAGCTTTATATGATGCGGCTTCCTACAGCCTTGAGGCAGGCGGAAAACGAATAAGACCCGTGCTCGCCCTTGAAATGTGCAGGGTGTGCGGAGGAACTTTAGAAAATGCCGTTCCTGCCGCAGTCGCTATTGAGATGATACACACTTTTTCACTTATACATGACGATTTGCCGTGTATGGATGACGATGATATGAGAAGAGGAAGACCAAGCTGTCATAAAGCGCATGGTGAAGCTGTTGCATTGCTTGCAGGCGATGCTCTCAGCGTATCTGCTGGTAAGATCATATGTGACAGCAATTTGCCGCCGGATAAAAAGTGTGCTATGATATCCGTACTGTATGATTGTACTCTTGGCATGATCGAAGGTCAGACAGTAGATATAGACGGACAGTTCAGTTCTATCGACAGCCTTCTTGATATGTACGAAAAGAAGACATCTCTGCTTCTTACCGCATCCTGCGTTATGGGATGCATTGCGGCAGGAGCAGACAGCGAGAAAACAGAAGCCGCACGGAGATACGCATATAATTTAGGAATTGCTTTTCAGATAATAGACGATATCCTTGATGTTACTTCTACATCGGAAGAACTCGGAAAACCTGTCGGAAGCGACGCACAGCAGAATAAGACTACAAGTGTTACTTTGCTTGGAATAGAAAAAGCAACTGAGCTTGCCGAGAAATATACCGAAGATGCAAAGCAGGCTCTCGGTGCGTTTGAAAACGCAGGATTTCTTTATAAGCTTACGGATATGCTGCTTAGCAGAAAGAAATAATCGGGTGATTGTTTGCCCGGAGGTGTTCAATAAATATGAGAACTGATCAGATAAATGTAATATTACTGGTTGCGCTTGTCAGCTGGGGAACAGCTCAGATAATTAAAACAGTAATACATCTTATCAAGACAAAAAGCTTTAAGGCTGAAAGACTAACAGGTGCAGGAGGTATGCCGTCAGCACATTCTGCAACCGTATGTGCTACTGCTATTACCACTTGCAGAGTATGCGGAATATGTTCGGCAGAGTTTGCACTTTCAATGATACTTGCAATGGTCGTTATGTACGACGCAATGGGTGTAAGGCGTTCTGCAGGTCTTCAGGCTAAAGAAATCAATCGTCTGCGCCGTGTCGTAAACGAGCTTGACGAAGAATTTATGGACAGATTTGACGATAAAGTTGACGAGATAGAAGAAAAGAAGCCCGAAGAGATACAGGACCTTAAGGAATTTCTCGGACATACTCCGCTTGAAGTCCTTTGCGGTGCGCTTCTCGGTATCCTTATAGCAATGGCAGTACCTATTCAGGTTGTCTGAAAACTTGTAATCAGGAGATTAACTTTGATACTTAAGAATGATATGTCTGCCGGATATCTTAAATCGCTCTCAGCTGACGACAGGCGTAAGCTTTGCTCAGAGATAAGACATCTACTTGTAAAGACCGTCACGGACAACGGCGGTCATCTTGCTTCAAATCTCGGTACCGTTGAGCTCACGGTAGCTATGCATACGGTTTTTGATACTCCTAAGGATAAGTTCGTGTTCGATGTGGGGCATCAGGCTTACACACATAAGATAATTACAGGCAGAGCAGGAAAAATGAATACGCTTCGCTGTGAAGGCGGTCTGTCGGGTTTTCCTAAATCCGAAGAGTCGTCTCACGATGCTTTTCTCGGAGGACACAGCAGTATCTCTATATCTGCCGCACTCGGAATAGCAGAGGCTATGAAGCTGAAAGGTGATGACCACAGCGTTGTTGCTGTTATTGGCGACGGTGCTCTCACAGGCGGTGAAGCCTATGAAGGCCTTAACAATGCAGGCAAGAGCGAAACAAATTTGATCGTTGTATTAAATGATAACGAGATGTCTATTTCCAAGAATACCGGCGCATTAGCGCTTTATCTTGCTCAGATTCGCTCTACACGAAAATATTATACCACCAAAACATCGGTAAAGAATATCCTCGAAAAGACTCCGCTAATCGGTAAAAGTCTCGGTAAGGCAGCTAAAGATACAAAACAGCTTATCAAATTTGCGATATATCATTCTAATCTGTTTGAGAATTTCGGATTTAAATATCTCGGCCCTATAGACGGTCATAATCTTGATGAGCTTATTGAAGCGCTGATGGTAGCAAAAATGATGAATAAGCCTTGTCTTGTTCATATTTACACGAAAAAAGGAAAAGGCTATAAGCCTGCCGAAGAAAACTCGGGTGAATATCACGGTCTTTCTCCCCGTTCACAGACAGGTTCGGGCGTGTCTTTTTCCGATTCTTTCGGCTCATCGTTATTATCACTTGCCCAAAATGATGATAGAATATGTGCGGTAACTGCCGCCATGAAATACGGTACAGGACTTCAGCACTTTGCAAAAGCCTATCCCGACCGATTTTTCGATGTCGGTATAGCAGAAGAACACGCAGTAACATTCTGTGCAGGACTTGCTTCTCAGGGGATGCTCCCCGTGTTTGCGGTTTATTCTTCTTTTTTACAGCGTGCGTATGACCAGATT
>JAEDNF010000062.1 GCA_016302655.1 Oscillospiraceae bacterium
ACGGTCGTGTTTAAACTGGATTATTGGGGCAAATGTGGTATGTATTATCGTGTTTGAGGCGGCGACTGCTTGCAGGAGCCGCCTATGTTTACCGGCAGTGCCTAAATTAACAGCCGAATAATCCGTTTATGAAAACAGCTCTATCTTTTTTTCTTTCAATTTTCTTCTCTGACTGACTCGGTGTTACCAAACGAAGTGAAACACTGGAGACATTTTTGAATCATTATAAATGCAAGCTTCAGAGTTAGAAACAAGCAGTTAGGGAAGCTTTAAAAATTTTCACAAATAAAAATTGCCTATGAAAAAAAGCAGAAAAAATAACCGCATATCCATTGATACACGGTTATTGTGGGAGAATCTGAATTTAAGTGCGGATTAGCTGGTGTGAATATGATTTTGATTTGTATAAAAATTTGCAGAACCCGAAATCACCAGTTCTCTCTCAGCAGGAAGTCTGCTATATGCACGATTTCGATTCCATTGTCATTACCGATTGCAAGAGGGTCACGGCAGACGACGTACTTATGATAATGGTCTTTGATTTCCATGAGATTATCAGTTTCACGAGTAGACTCAGCGGGAAGCTCGACGCAGACTTGCACGTAGATTCGCTCTTCTCTGCGTACTCCCACAAAGTCGATTTCCTTTGTGCTGTTCTTGCCGATATAGACATCATATCCTCTGCGCTTCATTTCAAGATACACCACGTTCTCGAACATTGCGGAAAGCATCTTTCTGTCAAAACCGGTCTGACAGTATCTGAATGAAATGTCGGAAAGATAATACTTTTCCTGTGTTTTCAGTACCGCTTTGCCCTGTAAATCAAGACGCTTGCACGGATAAATAATAAACGCTTCGGTGAGCCATTTGATATAGTTGTAAATTGCTTCAACCGAAAGACTGCGGTTTTCGCTTTTGAGGAATTTCACGATTGACGACGCTGAAAAGGTCATTCCTACATTTTCGATGATATAGCGTACCACACGGTCAAAAAGCTCTTTATTGCGTATCTGGTGACGCATGGAAATGTCTCTTGTGATAACGGAAGCGTAAATTCCTTCAACAATCTGATATGCTGAGCGTGTATCAAAGTTGCTGATACCGATAATCGGAAACCCGCCGTATTGAATATACTCGTCAAACATAGTTCTCGCTTCGGATAAATCCTTATTCCTGAAGCTCATATATTCCTTGAAAGAAAGAGTATAAACAGGTATCAATACATATCGTCCCGTCAGGTATGTTGAAATTTCGCTTGACATCAGCTTTGAGTTCGAGCCTGTCACATATATATCCACATCAAAGCCTTCAAGCAGGCTGTTGACCGTCTTTTCCCAGCCGTCGATCTCCTGAAGTTCATCAAGAAACAGGTAGCACCTGCCTTTACCCTGAATGGCGTATTTCAGATCGTTATACATATCCTTTGCGGTAAAATTCTCATCGATCTCCATTTCGTTGTATCTGCGTTCGATTATTTTTTCACTGCCGATACCACGCTTTTTAAGCTCTTCAGCCATCATTGCAAGTATAGTTGATTTTCCGCAGCGACGGACTCCTGCAAGGATTTTTACAAGCGGAACATCAATATACGGCTTGATGGCTTCGATATAATCAGGTCTGATAATCATAGCAACACCTCCGATAATCCTTATTATACCCAAAAAACTTTGCTTAGTCAAGAAGTTTTTGCTGTTATAGCAGTAAAAACTATGTGTTTTTATGTAGTATTTTGGTTATATACGAAAACATCCCAATGTTAATGTAATAATTTCATGAGTCGGTAGGAATATGGATTGATACAAAAACTAACCTAATGCTCGAAGTACACATCGTGTTGCTCCGAATTTCACATATAAAGCAATGGATATTTCAAAATCCCCCTCATTTTCCTATTGACAAAACGCATCAGATAATATATAATTAACTTTAAAGTAAATTACTTTTATTTCAATTTAAGGAGATGATGATATGTGTGAAGTCTTTATCGGAAGAGAAAAAGAGCTTGCGGATTTGAATGAGCTTTATTCACAGGATAAGTTTCAGCTTTTCGTTCTGTATGGACGCAGACGTGTAGGCAAGACAACTCTGCTAAACGAATTCTGCAAGGACAAGGATACTATCTTCTATTCCGCAGAGCAGAGCAATAACAAACTCAATCTTGAAAAGTTCTCTTCTCTTGTTTTTAATTTCTACGGAGAAGATAATTTAGAGACTTTTTCATCTTGGACTAACGCATTGTCATATATTAATGAGCGTCAGAAGGACAAAAAGCTGGTGCTTGTAATTGATGAGTTTCCTTATCTCGTAAAGAAAAACAAGGCTTTGCTTTCAGAACTTCAGCACTTGATTGACCATAAGCTTACAAAAGGAAATCTTTTTATGATACTTTGCGGAAGCTATATGGGTTTTATGGAAAAGGAAGTCCTTGGCTCAAAGAGTCCTCTTTTCGGAAGAAGAACTGCACAGCTTAAGATGAAGCCGTTTAATTATCAGACGAGCTCAAAGTTTCTTGACGGATTTTCTGACACTGAAAAGCTTGAACTGTATGGTGCATTCGGCGGCACTCCGTTATATCTGCAACAAATAAATGCGAGCGAGAGCTTTGAAGAAAACATAAAGCGAGCATATCTAAAAGTAACCTCGTATCTCTATGAAGAAACGCTACTGCTTCTTCGTCAGGAGGTACAAGAACCTGGTGTTTACAGCGCAATCATTGAAGCTATTGCAAGCGGATATACAAAGGCGAATGAGATTTCCACCAAAATCGGCGAGGACTCTGCAAAGTGCCTGAAATACATCAAGACCTTATGCGAGCTTGGAATATTACACAAGGAAACGCCATTCGGAGAAAAAGAATCCTCCCGAAAAACAATTTACGGCATTTCAGATTTTATGTTCCGCTTCTGGTATCGTTATGTTTTCGCAAACAGAACGCTTATCGAAACGGGCGCACAGCAGGTTGTATGGGCAAAGCGAATCGAGCCTGATTATAACAGCTATATGGGGCTTGTTTTTGAAAAAGTCTGCACGGATTATCTCAGCGTTAAGAACGCACATGGCGAACTGCCGATACTTTTCACCTCTATCGGAAGATGGTGGGGAACTAACCCTGCTACTCACGGTCAGGAGGAAATTGATTTGGTTGCAAACGACGGAAAGGATTATATTTTCGGCGAGTGCAAATGGCGAAACGAAAAGCTTGACCTCTCCGTTCTCCGTGAGCTAAAAGCCAAGGCCGATATATTCAGCAAGAACAGAAACAAAACTTATTATGTGCTGTTCTCAAAATCGGGATTTACCGATGCTGTAATAAACGAAGCGAAGACCGATGACGGTATTATGCTCGTGAACTTGAATGAGCTTATGAATTTTTGATATAATAACACACCGCTCGACCGTCAGCACAAACGACAATAGGGCGGTTATCTTTTTCCCTGCCTGACAGAGAATAAAGATTTTTGGCACTGATCCTGAGCATTATAAAACCGACGGCAAGGAAAAGGCTATATTACTATTTAGGAGGAAGCGGAAATGAATAGAATTATTGAGGATATTGTTCCTTTTAAGGGATATTGTGAGTTCCTTCTCTATCAAAGCATAAATGAAGCTAAAACTGTAATCAAGAATCACGGCATGAAATACACATTAGAAGTATGGGGAAACAACGAATGCACTAATCCGGTTCCGTGGACAATTATAAGAATAGATGATAATATTCATCTGTTTTTCGCAAAGGATAAATTATTTAAGATTTATCTCAGTAACAGATGTGATGCTAAACTCCCCAATGGTATATCAATTGGTATGCAATTGAGCGAAGCACTTGCAATTGATCCTACCCTTGAATATGATGATTGGGAGGAAGATTATCAATCTCCGCAGGGATACTGGCTTGAAGATGATTTGGATAATGGCACTGTAATGTCAATTAGTGTCTTTATCAAAGAAGCATTGGACGAGGAACTCTTTGAAAAATATAAATGGTAATAATATAGGCGCTGTAAAAAAACAGCGCAAAATATGCAAAAAAATTCAGTAGAGCAAAGCGCTAACCTTTACGATTGCAGAAGAAGCACTTGCTATTATGGTTCTACACCCTTTTTAGCCGTTTTCGGAGTTTTCCTCGTTTTTAAAAACGACTGTCGCTATGATAGTTTACTCTGCTGGTAATCACCGAAACAGCAATTTGTTGTTGTGGTTTTTTCAGAATTGGGCATTTGATAAATAGACAATTTGAATATTTCTCTTTACAAGACTACAGAAAACTCCGCAGAAAAGAAAAAGTATTCTTTTCAGTTATAAATCCCTCTTATTCAATTATTTGGATCAAATCAAAAATAATGACAAATTATTTGTCAAAATGTCGGAAAAAGTATTGACAAATAATTTGTCATATGTTAGAATGTGGACATAGAGAGAATAAAGCAGAAAGATGTCGAAAAGGAGATGCAGGATGCCCGCAGAAATCAAACTGACAGATGAACAGATAAAGATGATAGATATCATGACGCAGGCTTTGCCTTTTCTCAGAAAAGAGATAGGAATAAGCCAGACCGAGCTTGCAAAGAAGGTCGGCGTTACCCGTCAGACTATTTCGCTTATTGAGCGCAGACAGCAGAATATGACATGGACGCTATTTCTGGCTATCGTCTTTTTCTTCAAAAGCAACAACAATTTTGACCGCAAAAGCGGAAAGATAATAAAAAAGCATCCCAATGTCGTCGAGCAGATGATGCTGCTGAATGACAGACTAAATGATCCCGAGGAGGATTAAACAAGTGATTGTTAACCTGATTAATTCTTACCGTATGTTCAGCCTTACTCTTCCGTCAAAAATAAAGGGACAGTACTGGCTGACCGATACCGACGAAAAAGGCAAGCCGAGAAAGCTCATCAGCATCGAGGCAGAGGACGGCTCGTGGGTGATAAACTCAAACAGGACTGCCGCTGTTTACGGTGCCGGTGATGAGAGGATAGATAAATACCGCCTTGATTCAACGAGTTACATAAGTCTTAAGATAGAGGGATCAGATGAAAAAGCGATAATTTTTACCGAAAATATCGACAATACCAGACAAACACTAAGAAAAATAGCAGTAGTTAAGCCCGATGTCTTTACAATAGGAAGATCGGAGAACAACAAATTCTTCTACAACAACGATTATGTTTCGGGCAGTCATGCTACTCTTACATATGACGGCAAGAGCTGGTCAATATCCGATACCGGAAGCAGAAACGGCACTTATGTAAACGGATGGCGTATAACCGAAAAAGTGCTCTGTGCAGGTGATTTTATCTATATCATGGGTCTCAAGATAGTCATCGGTCAGAATTATATAGCCATAAATAATCCCGATGAGAAGCTGAAAATCAAGTCTGATTCGCTGCTTGTATATCAGGGACAGCAGATACAGCCTGTTTCGCAGGAAGTTAAACTGCCGGATAAGCAGTATTTCGGTCGTTCTCCGAGACTCCACCGTGAGATCGACACTCAGACGATAACGATAGATCCGCCGCCTCCTTTGCAAAAGCTTGACACTGTTCCGCTTGCATTAATGATAGGTCCTTCCATTACGATGGGTATGACTTCTCTCGGAACAGGTATACTGACGCTTTCAAATGTTCTCACAAACGGTGGTAATATTACTCAGGCTCTGCCGACACTGATAATGTCGGTGAGTATGCTTCTCGGCACTATTCTCTGGCCGGTTCTTACAAAGAAACACGAAAAGAAAGAAAAGATAAAGCACGAGAAAGAGCGACAGCAGAAGTATTTTGCTTATCTGAACGAAATATCGGACAACATAAAGCGTAAAGAAAAAGAACAGTGTGATATTCTCTTTGAGAACTATGTTCCTCTCAGCGAGTGTGCTGAAAGGATAGCAAGAACAAAAACGAATCTGTGGGAGCGTATGCCCGGTCACAGCGACTTTCTTAAACTGAGACTCGGTACGGGTACTATACCTGCAGATATAGAGCTTACATATCAGCAAAAAAAGTTTACAATGGATGACGATTCTTTGCAGAATGCAATGCTCTCACTTTGCGAACAGCCAAAACAGCTTGTCAATGTGCCGATCAGTATTTCACTTACCGACAACAATTCTATCGGAATTTACGGTGATAAAGTAGCTACTGACAATATGATAAAGTCGATGATACTTCAGATGATTGCACTGCACAGCTATGATGAGCTTAAAATAATGCTTCTTATCGATCCGGAAGAAGAATCAAAGTGGCAGTTTGTGCGCTGTATTCCTCACTTCTGGAGCAACGACAAGAGTATGCGTTTCCTTGCGGCGTCTGTCGATGAAGTAAAAGAACTGTCGGCGTTTGCATCGGCAATGACAGTATCCAGGAGTGAAAGTGCCGGAAATAAATCCTACTTTGATTTCTCGCCTTACTTTGTAATTATATCGGTTGGCAGTAAGACTGCAAGAAAGTTTGAGGCTATGCAGGCAATCCTTTCATCAGAAACAAACATCGGAATAAGCGTGATATTCTCGGGCGAAAAGTGGAGCGACTTTCCAAAAGAGACACGCTCGGTGATAGGGCTCGGCGATAACGAATCGAAGATATACGACCGAAACGACACAAGCGGAAATTCCGTAATATTTGCCGCAGAAAAGATAAACGAGATGATACTGGACAATCTTGCTGAAAAAACGGCAAATATCGAGGTGGATCTTGATAGCAGTAAATATCTGCTCCCTTCGATGATGACCTTCCTTGAGATGTTCAGCGTGGGAAAAGTCGAGCATCTGAACTGCCTTACAAGGTGGAAGGAGAACAACCCTACCCAGTCGCTTCAGACTCCTGTAGGCGTTGGGGAAGACGGTGATCTGTTTATGCTCGACCTTCATGAAAGATTTCACGGTCCTCACGGACTTGTGGCGGGCATGACCGGTTCGGGTAAATCGGAATTTATTATTACGTATATACTTTCGCTTGCGGTAAATTATCACCCGGATGAAGTCGCATTCATTCTGATAGATTATAAGGGCGGCGGTCTTACAGGTGCTTTTGAAGACGCCGACAGAGGGATAAAGCTTCCTCACCTTGCAGGTACAATAACCAATCTGGACGGTGCCGCAATAAAGCGTTCGCTTGTTTCCATACAAAGCGAGCTAAGACGCAGGCAGGCAATATTCAATGAGGCAAGAAAGATTTCAAACGAAGGTACAATGGATATTTACAAATATCAGCAGCTGTACCGTGACAAAGTAGTGAGCGAGCCGATACCGCACCTTTTCATCATCTCAGATGAGTTTGCGGAGCTGAAAACCCAGCAGCCTGAGTTTATGGAACAGTTGATAAGTACTGCACGAATCGGACGAAGCCTCGGCGTTCACCTTATTCTTGCGACACAGAAGCCAAGCGGTGTTGTAGACGACCAGATATGGAGCAACAGCAAATTCAGGGTATGCCTTAAGGTTCAGGATAAGTCCGACAGCCAGGATATGATAAAATGCCCCGACGCCGCTGAGCTTTCACAAACAGGCCGCTTTTATCTCCAGGTCGGATATAATGAGCTTTTTGCTTTGGGACAGTCGGCGTGGTGCGGTGCGGAATATATTCCCTCGGACACGGTTGAGAAGACAGTTGATACGAATATTCAGGTCATTGACAATCTCGGCAGACCTGTAATGAATGTTAAAAATCAGAAACAAAAACTGCCCGGCATCAAAAATGTTAAACAGATAGTAGCAATAGTAAAATATCTGTCGGATCTTGCGGTAGAAGAGAATGTAAATACAAAGTCCCTTTGGCTCGACCCTATCCCTGCCTTCATATATGTTGATAAACTTGAAGAAAAATACTCGGCTAAGGACAGCGGCATGACGCTTGCCCCGGTTATAGGAGAGTATGATGATCCGTTCAATCAGAAGCAGGGCGTACTGACCATTCCATTTACACAGGACGGAAATTGTCTGGTTTACGGTTCAACCGGCAACGGCAAGACCACTCTTCTTACAACGCTGTGTTATTCGCTTATCAAAAATCATAGTGTTGAAGAGCTGAATATGTACATAATGGATTTCGGCTCGGAGACCTTAAGGGTGTTTGAGAAAGCTCCTCAGGTGGGCAGCGTAATCACTGCGTCACAGGAAGAAAAGGTACTGAATCTGTTTAAAATGCTCCGTAAGGAAACGGACGACAGAAAGACTCTATTCTCGGAATATGGCGGTGACCACTCAAGCTATTGCAGAATCAGTGGCAAAAAAGTACCGAATATCGTCGTGGTACTGAACAACTTCTCCGGATTTGCGGAAATGTATGAGGATTTCCTTGAA
>JAEDNF010000063.1 GCA_016302655.1 Oscillospiraceae bacterium
ATGAATTTTACAGCTTTATATTCGCCGTATTGATTCTGTTTATAGCTCTCTTGAGCTTATACTCTGCAATATCAAGCGACCTCTGATCGTCCTTGTATTGCTCCATGCGTTCTTCCGCAAGGGCTCTTGCCTTTTCGGCACGGTCAACATCTATCTCGTCGGACCATTCAAACGACTGGGCGAGAATGGTAGTCAGATCTTTTGTAACCTCGACTATACCCGAAGATACCGCACCTATACGGACAGCACCGTTTATGCGTATCTTCGCCTGTCCTATGGTAAGCGCCGCAACATACGGCTCGTGCTTTGCGAGGATGCCCTTGTCACCCACGGTAGTACGGACAATAACGCTTTCAGCCATACCGTCATACACTACTCCCTCGGGGGTAAGGATCTTCAGTTTGAATTCTGTCATATCATCTTTTCCTTTCCTTAGGAGTTTACGCCCACTCTGTCAGGCCTGCTCATTCTTAGCCTTTTCAACGGCCTCGTCGATAGTGCCTACAAACAGGAATGCCGATTCGGGCAGATCGTCGTGCTTGCCCTCTATTATCTCTTTGAAGCCTCTTATCGTTTCCTTGAGAGGAACATATTTACCCTGCATACCGGTAAACTGCTCTGCAACAGAGAACGGCTGAGACAGGAATCGCTGGATCTTTCTTGCTCTTGATACCGTCAGCTTGTCATTGTCGTCAAGCTCGTCCATACCGAGTATGGCGATTATATCCTGAAGCTCGTTGTAACGCTGGAGTATAGACTGTACCTGTCTTGCTACTTGATAATGCTCCTCGCCGACGATTTCGGGAGTGAGTATTCTTGAGGTACTGTCAAGAGGATCAACCGCAGGGAAAATACCCATTGATGATATATTTCTTGAAAGAACCGTAGTAGCGTCAAGGTGTGCGAATGTCGTCGCAGGCGCAGGGTCGGTAAGGTCATCCGCAGGAACATATACAGCCTGTACCGATGTGATAGAGCCCTTCTTTGTGGAAGTGATACGCTCCTGCAAAGCGCCCATCTCGGTTGCAAGCGTAGGCTGATAACCAACGGCTGACGGCATACGGCCGAGCAGAGCCGATACCTCTGAGCCTGCCTGTGTGAATCTGAATATGTTGTCGATGAACAGAAGCACATCCTGTCCTTCTTTATCACGGAAGTATTCAGCCATAGTAAGTCCCGAAAGAGCAACTCTCATTCTTGCTCCCGGAGGCTCATTCATCTGACCGTATACAAGCGTAGTCTTTTCGATAACGCCCGACTCGGTCATCTCGTTGTAAAGGTCGTTACCCTCACGGGTACGCTCGCCGACGCCGGTGAATACCGACAGACCGCCGTGCTGTTTAGCTATGTTGTTGATAAGCTCCATAATAAGTACGGTCTTACCAACGCCTGCACCGCCGAACAGACCTATCTTACCGCCCTTAAGATAAGGTGCGATAAGGTCAACGACCTTGATGCCGGTTTCGAGTACCTGAGTCGAACCCTCCTGCTCTTCAAAAGTCGGAGCCGGACGGTGTATTTCCCATTTTTCTTCTGTCTCGGGCTGGGGCTTGTTATCAACCGCCTCGCCTAACAGGTTGAATATTCTTCCGAGAGTCTGTCTGCCTACGGGAACCTTGATAGAAGCGCCGGTATCAACCGCCGGAATGCCCCTTACAAGTCCGTCTGTGCTTCCCATAGCTATACAGCGCACCGTATCGTCGCCGATATGCTGTGCTACTTCGACGGTCAGCTTCTTGCCCTCGTGTTCTATCTCTATGGCATTGAGCAGGTTAGGCAGCTTGTCGGGGGGAAACTTTATGTCAAGCACCGCACCGATGATCTGCACTACCGTGCCGATATTCTGTGGCATAGATCAGTCCTGTCCTTTCTAAATCTTTATTAAAGTGCATTTGCACCCGATACGATCTCATTGAGCTCGTTAGTGATCTTCTCCTGTCTTGCACGGTTGTACATCAGCGACAGGCTTGCTATCATCTCTTCTGCATTGTCCGTAGCGTTTTCCATAGCCGTTCTGCGTGCGCCAAGCTCCGATGCGTAGCTCTCGTTTACTGCGCACATTATAAGGCTGGTTATCAGCTTTGGTATTACACGGTTGAAAACTGCCTCGGGACTCGGATCGTAGGTTGTGCCTGCCTTATTCTCGGCTGCTACCTTTTCGCTCGGAGCGTCGATAGGAAGTACGGGCATACGGGTAGGCGTCTGCACTAAGGGCGATACGAACTGCGTAAAGAACAGCTGTATCTCGTCAACCTCGCCTTTTACAAAAAGATCGGTCGCTATCTGCGAGATGTCTGCGGCGTCGGCAGTCTTGATGTGTTCTGCAATTCCGGGGAACTCAGCCACGACATCATAATCGTGCTTTGTGAAAAATTCAACCGCCTTCTTGCCTATAGCTATTATCTTCGGCGAGTATTCGTCCGCATGAGTCTGCTGTACCAGCTTCAGAATATTTGAGTTATATCCTCCGGCAAGACCTCTGTCGCCCGCAATTACAATGAACAGTCGGTTTTTGACCTCTCTGCGCCTTGTATAAACGGTGCTTAAGTTTTCCGTTTCGCCGGCTATACGGCACATAAGCGAATATTGTGCGTCAAAGAACGGACGGGCGTCTTCGGCACGGAGTTTAGCCTTCCTCAGCTTTGAAGAAGCGACCAGCTCCATTGCCTTCGTTATCTGCATAGTGGACTCAACGCTCTTTACTCTGCGCTTGATGTCCTTCATGTTTCCCGAAGCCATTCAAAGCCTCCTTTATCGGATGTTATCACTGTCGATATAAGTAGTCTTTTTATAGAACAGCTCTAAAACCGTAAGTGCAAGAGTAAGTGCCGATATGCTTAAAGCAACTATGCTCAGTACAAGTGATGCCTTTTTCATAACTATTCTTCCTTTCGCTGTGTCTTATATCTCAGTATCAGACGTACTTTTCCGAGAACTCCTTGAGAGCCGCTTTCAGCTTCTCTTCGTTTTCGGGAGTGAGTACCTTTTCTTCTCTTATGCTTGCAGGTATCTCGGGGTGAACCTCAGCCATATGCTTGTACAGGTCACGCTCGTAGTCGGATACCTTTTCAAGCGGAATATCCTTGAGATAGTTGTTGATTACTGCGTAGATGATGATTACCTGATTTTCTACCGCAATGGGAGAATTCTGTCCCTGCTTTAATATCTCAACGATACGCTCGCCCTTTGCAAGTCTTTCCTTTGTATCCTTATCAAGGTCCGAGCCGAACTGCGAGAAGCTCTGCAGCTCTCTGAACTGCGAGTATTCGAGCTTCAGCGTACCCGAAACCTTCTTCATTGCCTTTATCTGAGCGTTACCGCCGACACGGGATACGGATATACCGGGGTTTACGGCAGGTCTTACGCCTGCGTGGAACAGCTCGGTCTCAAGGAATATCTGACCGTCTGTAATGGATATTACATTGGTCGGGATATATGCCGAAACATCGCCTGCCTGCGTTTCTATTATGGGCAGTGCGGTGAGCGAACCGCCGCCGTAGTCCTCATTTAAGTTAGCCGCTCTTTCAAGCAGTCTTGAATGAAGATAGAATACATCGCCGGGATAAGCCTCTCGTCCGGGCGGACGCTTGAGCAGCAGAGAAAGTGCTCTGTATGCCACTGCGTGCTTGGACAAATCGTCGTAGATTATAAGTGCGTCCTTGCCCTTTTCCATGAAATATTCGCCCATAGTACAGCCCGAGTAGGGTGCGATGTACTGAAGCGGAGCAAGCTCGCTCGCCGTTGCGGATACTACGATGGTGTAGTCCATAGCGCCTGCCGCAGTAAGCTGTTCTACGACATTTGCTACCGTAGAAGCCTTCTGACCTATTGCGACATATATACATATTACATTTGTCTTCTTCTGATTTATGATGGTGTCGATCGCTATAGCCGTCTTACCGGTCTGGCGGTCGCCGATAATCAGCTCACGCTGACCTCTGCCTATCGGTATCATGGAGTCTATAGCCTTGATACCCGTCTGCAGCGGAACATTTACCGATTTTCTTGTTATGATACCGGGAGCGATCTTCTCAATGGGGCGTGTTTCTTTTGTAAGCAATGCGCCTTTTCCGTCTATAGGCTGTCCCAGGGCGTTTACTACTCGTCCGAGCAGCTCATCGCCTACGGGTACGGCTACGACAGAGCCTGTGCGCTTTACCGTGTCGCCCTCTTTGATCTCAGCGTCCGAGCCCAGCATTACCGCACCGACAAAGTCCTGCTCTAAGTTGAGCGCCATGCAGTGAACGCCGTTCTCAAACTCCAGCAGCTCGTTCATCATACACTTTTCAAGTCCGTGTATACGAACGATACCGTCTCCGACCGTAACTACCGTTCCTGTGTCTTCAAGACGGATCTTCGAGCCGTAGTCCTTGATCCGGGATTTAATTATGCCTGTTATTTCTTCCGGGCGTAAATCCATTGGAGGTTCTTCCTTTCGTATTTTTTCACCGCTTATGCGATGGTGCCGGCAATCTCCGCCTTCAGCTGTTCAAGTCTTGCCTTGACGCTTCCGTCGATGGTAGTATTGCCGTAGCTGATGACAACGCCGCCGATCAGCTTTTCGTCTGTCTTCAGCGTCATATTCACGGTCTTGCCCGTGATATCAGCCATTTTTGCTCTGATCTTTTCAGCAGCCGCCTGAGAAAGAGGCATTGCGGATGTTACGGTAACATCTGCTATACCGAGCTTTTCGTTGTACAGCTGTGTGAAATATGCCAGTATCCTGTCAAAGTCGGGCAGTCTGTCGTTTTCGGTAAGGATGCAAAGAAAGTTCAGCACGAACTTATGCACCTTTCCTTCAAAAACTTCCTTTATTATACCCAGCTTTTCCTCAATAGGAATGGTAGGAGTACGCAGCAGCTTTATAAATTCGGGTTCGGCTTTGAAAACCTCGGATACGCCCCCGAGCTGACTGCGGATGTCGGGCAGAGCCGTTTCATCCTCTTCGGTTACAAGAGAGAACAATGCGTCGCCGTATGTCTTGTCAACAGCAGCCATTTCAGCTCTCCTTTCCGATCTGCGACAGAACAGAGTCGATTATCTTCTCGTTGTCCTGTGCGTTTATCTCCTTTTCGGCAACCTTTGAAGCCGCCATAACTACCATATCGGAGATCTCCTCCTTTATTTCGTTAACGGCACGCTTCTTTTCACGCTCGATAGATTCTTCCGCACGCTGTTTCATTGAAGCGGCTTCGTCGTTTGCGGCAGAGATGATCTCCGCTTCACGCGCCTGTGCCTTCTTTGTAGCGTCGGCAACTATGCGCTCAGCCTCTTCCTTGGACTTTTCAAGGCGCTGCTCATAGTCCGCTTTCACGGCGGCAGCCTCTTCCTTAGCCTTTTGTGCGTCGTCCATATCCTTGTTTACCGTCTTTGCACGCTCGTCAAGTATCTTGCAGACGGGCTTGTGCAGGAAGAAGAAATAGATAAGAACGATAATAAGCGTGTTGATCAGAGTGAAGACTATAGTGTTAAGATCTATGCTGACCAGAGAAAACTTGGCCTGTTCAGCCGCTTCCTCGGCTATTCTCAGCATATCCGTCATTTCACTTCAATCCTTTCGTGTTTTAGTCCGTCGAGCATCAGAGCTGACCGATGAAGGGGTTTGCGAACATCAGCAGCAGAGCGATAACGAGAGAGTAAAGACCGGTCGTTTCTGCAAGAGCGTCACCGATGATCATAGTTCTCGTGATAGCGCCGGATGCTTCGGGCTGTCTGCCGATCGCTTCAACAGCCTTGCCGCCGCAGAAGCCTTCACCGATACCGGGGCCGAGACCTGCGATCATTGCAAGACCTGCACCTATTGCAGATGCGCCCAGTACGATAGCCTGTGATAAGTTTTCCATATCAAAGTCCTCCGTAATTTATTCTGCCTTAAGGCAGATAGTTGTTATTATTGCACCGCAGTTTCCTGCGGAAATAAACCTTGTCAGTCGCCGCACTCCGCCATTGAGACATACGCCATAGTAAGAGTGCAGAAGATATATGCCTGTATAAACGCCGAGAACAGATCAAAGTACAGCGAGCAAATAGCCGGTATACCTATAGACGCAAGTCCGTTTGCGACCTGTCCCAAAGCAAAGTAGATAAGTCCTCCGATAACAGAGCCTGCAAGAATGTTTGCAAAGTGACGCAGAGTCTGTGAAACGGGGTTTGCTATATCACCGATTATATTGAACGGGAGCATAAAGGGCATAGGCTCGATAAAGCTCTTGAGATATCCCTTTACACCGCCTGTTTTCAGCTTGTTTCTGAGAGTCAGCACAAATGTCGTTGCGCCCCATGCCGCTATTACCGAAAGGTCGGAAGTCGGGCATCTGAAACCGAAAAGTCCCATAAGGCTGGATAATATCGAAAAGCAGAACAGACCGCCGATATAGGGAGTATATTTCTTATACTTCTCGCCCATAGTGTCACGCACCATATTGTTGAAGAAGTTTACGAGATATTCCGCCGCCATCTGCCTTTTTGAAGTCGTTCTCACCTTAAGGTTTCTTCCCAGTATGAAGAATACGACGGCAAGCACAGCCATAACTATCCACTGTACAACAATGCTCTCGCTTATTATTACATTGTAGCTGCCGATATTGAAGCTTATTGACTGAAGCGGACCTTCAACGGTAAATTCCGTCATAGGTCTTATAAGGTCTGTCATTAATTAATGCTCCTCCCTTATTGTTACGGGATATGTCCCATAATTAATAATTAACATATTTTTATTAATCGGATATAAAGTCCGCCGCTCAGAAAGGACTTTTTTCTTTCAGAGCCGTCACGGTATATGCTATCTTAGGTACAAACAGCGGAAGAATAGCTGTCACCGGATTTACCGCTTTAAAAAACATCAGCGCACCCAGTATCAGAAAGGTTGCGATATATCTCACTCCGTAACTGCCGTTCATCGTGAGCTTTGCAGACTTTTCCGTCATTGTGACCGCCTTTTCCGCACTTATTGCAAGAAGCGCAAAATTCAGCGCAGAAACGGCCGTGCCTGCCGCCGCACCCGTCAGCATAGTGAAGTCGCCGATTCCTGACGCCATCAGTATCACGCTGATTATTCCGAGCAAGGCAAGCATACCCAGATAATAGGGAAGCAGAGCCATAAACTCTTTATATGCTGTCGTCTGTTTGATTTTCTTTTTCATAAAGTTACAGTTTCCTGTTACGGCGGTCATCGTCGTAATAGTCGTTGTCACGGCGGTCGGAAAGATATCTGTAGGACTTTGTGTCGTCCTTTCCGCCGTACATCTTTATAAGATTGCGAAGGTATGTGCCGACTCCCGATATCATAGTTATGATACCCGCAAATACAAGCAGTATCATCACCCACGAGGGCAGAGAAAGCTTGTCCACCAGTACGCTGCCGCCCCAGATGAAGATAAGCAGGGGAGTTATAACAAGAAAGCCTATCTGGCTTACAACCGCATATACCTTCAGCGGATTATCCTTTTTGCTCATCTGTTAATATGTCAGCTTCTGAAGCCGCCATTGTCCGTTTGCTTTTACCATATTTGCGGTAATCTGCTTTGTTTCGCCCTCTGACGATGATGAACCGTCAGCGGATGTGCTGTCAAGGGGATTAAGCTCTATCACTATATCGCACTCTGTATTTGATTTAGGGTACGGCGTTAACTTGGCGTTTGCCCATGAATAATCGTATTCGATGGCTTTGAAGCGTCCGTTTTCGTCAACCATATTCATATCAAGACCGATACCCTTGTTTCCGTCATCGTCGGTCTCCTCTGCATAAACGGCAATATCGTCGCCGTTTATATTTGTAAGGATACGCTTTGCTTCTTTTTCTATGAAAGTCTCATTGACCAGCTTTTCTATATCCTCCATAGTCTTGTAGGTATCGCTGATAACCGTATAATAACCGTCTTCGGGGAGGTTGCCGTAAGGTTCTTCCTGATGGGAAAGACCGTACTGAAGATATATTCTGAACACCTCGCAGTTGTTTTTGATAAGATTACCTGCGTTGATATTCATCTCTTCCTCAACTTCGGCAGAAGGTACAAATGTATAACTTGTGTCCTGTATCTGCTGCTGTGAGGTCAGGTACAGAAGCAATAATGAAGTAGCTATTGCAAGCACCGCCACAATTATTGTAGCTATGGTAGCGGCAGTATTTTTCTTACTCATGGGCACCTCCGTAAATGGTTTATATTTCATTATACAGCTTTTGCACAAAAATTTCAAGCGTTTTTGCGTTTTTTTGAGTTGTTTAGCCGAATAAAAGGTTAACTCAG
>JAEDNF010000064.1 GCA_016302655.1 Oscillospiraceae bacterium
GCCGTTTGTTGTCGGCGGAACGGGACTGTATATCAATTCGCTGATAGATAATATCAGCTTTGATGAAAGCGAGAACGACTATGAGTACCGTGAACAGCTGAGGTCTGCCGCCCGTGAAAAAGGCAACGGCTATGTTCTTGAAATGCTGAGAAGCGTCGATCCCGTCACAGCCGAGAAACTGCACGAAAACAACCTTAACCGTATAATAAGAGCGCTTGAGGTTTATAAAACTACGGGCAGAACAATGAGCGAACAGCAGAACCTTTCAAGGCAGACGCCCTCAATGTACGAGCCTTGTATGATAGCTCTCGAATATGACAGAGAGACGCTTTATGACAGAATAAACAGGCGTGTGGATATTATGCTTAGTGACGGACTTGTCGAAGAAGCAAGGCGGTTTTACGAGTCAAACGACCACCCCACAGCCGCACAGGCTATAGGCTATAAAGAGCTGAAACCCTATCTCTTTGGCGAAAGCTCTCTTGAAGAGTGCGTGGAAAAACTGAAGCAGGAAACCAGAAAATACGCTAAACGCCAGCTGACATGGTTCCGCCGTGATAAACGCATACATTGGATAAAAGCCGATTCGGGAAGAGATTTTTCCCGGATTGTCGAAGAAGCGGCAGACATCATATCTGATAATTTGAAAAAATATACCGAAACTTATGGAATTTTTCATTGATATGTGATACAATATAAGTTGAGCTATCTGCGGCTCGCAGAATATGCGCTTTGCAGAGTGATTTTATTTTATTTTATGTTCCGCTTTACTGCGGAGAAAAAGAAAGGACGATTTTAAAATGGCAAAAGAACTCAATTTACAGGATGTATTTTTAAACCAGGCGAGAAAAGAGAAAATACCGGTAACTATCTACATTACCAACGGTTTTCAGTTCAAGGGCCTTGTAAGAGGCTTTGACAACTACACGGTTATACTGGACACCGACGGAAAGCAGAATCTGATATACAAGCACGCTATCTCAACTATAACGCCTCTGAGAGCAGTTTCTATCCTTGACGCTTTTGACAAGGCTGACGGCGAAACAGAAACAAAAGAATAACTCTGATGGACAGGACACTAACTACTAAGCTTGTATCCGTTATACTTGCTTTGTTTTTGCTTGTTACGGTCGTAAGCCAGTTTTTCGTGGGCGGAGAACACTCCTATAAAACAGAGGTCGCTCTGAGGTACGATTCTCAGGATACCATCGAGTTCTACGGAGTGTTTGCACGCAATGAGCATACGGTAAGCCGTGAAACATCGGGCATTATACAGTATGAGCATGAAGACGGAGCGAAGGTCGGAAAGAACAGCGTTATTGTCAGCGCCTACAGCTCTGCGTCGGATATCGGCCTTACCCGTGAGATAAAAAAACTGCGGACAAGGATAGATACCCTGACAGACGCACAGAGCCTTGCCGGTTCGGATAACTCTCAGATAGAGGCTTTTGACAAGCTGATAACCGAAAAGCACAGCGAGCTTATCAAAGCTATAAACAGCGGCGATTATGACGAGGTTTCAGATATCAAGTATCAGCTGCTTAATCTTCAGAGCAAGCGTGATATCGTTAAAGGAAAAGTGACGGATTATACCTCCGTTATCGAATCTCTGAACAAGGATATCACAGCGCTTGAGGCGAGGATATCAGATGAGCCGCAAAGCATACTTGCACAGGAGACAGGCTACTTTGTCAGCAGTATTGACGGATACGAGAACAAGATAAACATCAATAATATCGCTGATATGACTGCCGCCGATATTGCGGCTGTCGTTAAGACGCCGGTACTTGAAACGGCTTCGGGCAATGTCATCGGCAAGATGATAGAGGATTACAAATGGAAGCTGGCGGCTGTTTTTACCGAAGGACAGGCTGCCGCTATCGGAGATAATGATTATGTACGGCTTATAGTGGGAGCCGACCAGACGGAGATCAAAGCCAAAGTCGAATCCGTTGATAAGCAGGGCAACGACTATATAGCGGTTTTCTCCGCAGATGACCTTAACTCTACGATAGCTTCTTCAAGAGTGGGAAGATTCAAACTGCTGGTTGACAGCTATAACGGTATACGCATAGCATCATCTGCTATTCATTTTGATGATGAAAATAACATTGGCGTGTATATAAAGAACGGCACTCAGGCTGAATTTGTCCGCATAGACCGTATATATTCCTCCGAGGAGTATGTTATTGTCCGTGATACGACCGGCAAAAGCGGTTATCTGTCGCTGTATGACAATGTTATAGTTGAAGGGAAGGACCTTTATGACGGAAAGAATCTGTAAGTCCGCCGAAGAAACCTCGCTTGAGGATATAAGACAGAACTACAATGCAATAAAGCAGGACATAGCCGAGGCTATGGACAAGGCAGGAAGAACGGACAGCGTTCGTATAATGGCAGTCACCAAAACCGTACCGTGTGAGAAGATAAATTTTGCCGAAAGCTTAGGCATTGACCTTCTCGGTGAGAATCGTGTACAGGAATTTCTCGGAAAATACGAAAAATATTCGGAAAAATCCGAAATTCACTTCATTGGGGGCTTGCAAAAAAACAAAGTAAAGTATATAATTGATAAAGTAAGTATGATCCATTCGGTTGACAGCATAGAGCTTGCGGCTGAGATAGACCGCAGAGCGTCAATGCACGGCAAGGTGATGGACATACTGCTTGAAGTCAATATAGGCGGCGAGCTGTCAAAAGGCGGCGTTTCACCGCAGGAGCTTATCGAAACGGCAAAAGCCGTATCGGAGCTTCGGAATATTCACATAAGAGGACTTATGACCATTCCGCCCGCAGGGGGCGATGAAAAGTATTTTGCACAGATGCAGGAGCTTTTTTACAATGCAAAACAGAGTTGTTCTTTTTTCGCTGACGCCGATACCTTGTCAATGGGTATGTCGGGCGATTATGCAGCGGCAGTAAAATACGGCTCTACGATAGTCAGGATAGGCAGCGGCCTTTTCGGCTACAGAAATTACACAGTATAAAATACGGAGGTTAAGATTAATGAGCGCATTTGATTCATTTAAAAATTCTATCAAGAAGTGGGGAAATCCCGACGATGACGAATACATAGAAGAGCCCGTAAAGCAGGAGACATCTGCTCCGGAGACTTCTTCCCGTTCTTCGCAGAGTTCAAACTCAAGCAAGATATATACCTACAATGCAAGCACAACGCTTCACCTTGTAGTAAACAGACCTAAGAAATTCAGCGACGCAGGCGATATTGCAGAGCTTTACAAGAACAAGACTACCGTTATCCTTATGTTCAACAACACGAACAAGGATGTTGCAAACCGTCTTATCGACTTCTTGGGCGGCGTAAGCTATATCACAGGCGGCGAGATAAAGAGAATCGGCGAGACAACCTATGTTCTTGCTCCTTACAATGTTGATATTTCCGGCGAGTTTATCGATGAGATAAGCAATATCTCAGGCGAGGATATTTTTGACGAAATAGGCTGATATGTCACGGCTTGATTTTATCAAGGGCGTTCTTAATGCGGCGAGAGACTGTCTTGACAGCTCATCACCGCATTTTACCCGTTTTCTCGGCGAAAGCGAGCTTGCCTTTGCGAAAAGCGTCGGTATGCCGAAAGGCGTTACGGCGGTTTTCTGCGGAGGCGCAGAAAACCGTGATCCGTTGAGATGCTGTCTGGGGCTGTTTCCTTCATTTTATTTTGACAAGCAGATCGATGACGCATCCTGTGAGGAAATAGCCGGTATGTTTCCGATAAAAGCGGTAACGATAGCTTTTCGAAGCGGCGATGTGATTTCTCACAGAGACATTCTCGGCTCGATAATGGCGCTGGGTTTAGACCGTGATACCGTGGGGGATATATTTATTGAAGACGGCAAAGCGGCGGTTTTCGTTTATGATAAGATAGCGTCTCATATTGCCGACAGCCTTACAAAGATAGGCAATGTCGGGGTGAAGTGCAAAACCGATATCAGACCGGGATTTACACTACCGATAAGAAAGTATGAAAAGCTTGCACTCTCGGTGGCTTCGCTCCGCCTTGACAATATTGTCAGAAGTGCAGTCGGTGTTTCAAGAACCGTTGCGGTAGAAAAGTACATAGCGCCGCAGTTAGTTCAGCTCAACGGCGTTGTCTGTACGGACTGTGCCGCACAGCTTAGCACGGGTGACATATTTTCCGTCAGAGGAAAGGGCAAGTTCAGCCTTGAGAGTATAGACGGAACAGGAAGAAAAGGCAACATACACATAACAGTGAAAAAATATATGTAGGAGGAATTTTTCCGTGAACGCAAAGGATATCGTGTCCAAAGAATTTGAAGTTGTTAAGCGCGGCGGATATGATGCGGCGCAGGTAGATACATTTCTTAGAGATGTATCGGTAGAATTCAAGAAGCTCAGAAACGAAAACGAGGAACTTGAGAAGAAGCTTGAGGTTCTCGCTGAAAAAATCAGAGAGTACCGCAAGGATGAAGACGCTCTTCGTGACGCACTCCTTATTGCAAAGAAACAGGGTATTGCCGTAGTTAACGAAGCTAAGGAAGAGGCAGAAAAGATAAACAAGGAGGCAAAGGAGAAGGCAGACAAGACCATCAAGGACGCCGATACTCTTGCCGCAAAGAAAAAAGAAATCGCCGAGAAGAATCTTGCTGAGGCAAACGCAAAGGCTAAGCAGATCGTTGACGATGCAAACGCAAAGTCCGAAGAGATACACACTATCATGATGCAGCGTACCGAAAGAGAGCAGATAGTTCTCCAGAGGACAAGAAAAGAAGTAACCGAGTACACGGCTAAGATAATTGCCGCTTATAACGCTCATATCGAGAATATCAAGGCTATCCCTGCACAGTGCGAGAACGAGTTTGTTATAGATACGGCAAAAGAGGTAGAGTCAAGAAAGCCCGAGGAGAGCGCATTTGCAAAGAAGCCTGCTCCTGCACCTGCACCTGCGGCACCCAAGCCTGCACCTGCACCTGCTCCTAAAGCAGCCGAGCCTGCTCCCGCACCCGCACCGAAAGCTGCCGAGCCTGCTCCTGCTCCCGTAAAGGAAGAAGAGAAGAAGGCAGAAGAGCCTTTTGCAAAAAAAGAAGAGAAGACCGAAGAAACCGCAAAGGGCAACTCTGTGCTTTTTAACCTCAAGAACGATAAGGAAGACAGAAAATTATCTACAGAAGAGCTTGAATTCGGAAAAAACAATTAAGAACACATAAAAGCAACACCGGACAACGAAAGGAACTAATAACAAATGCTATATGTTGCTCTTGCGGTTGCCGCAGGACTTATAGGGCTTGATCAGCTGACTAAAATTCTTATCGACAGCAATATGAAGCCGAACGAGTCGATACCTATCATATCTATAGGCGATACTCAGGTGCTGAGGCTCACTAATGTCAGAAATCCGGGAGCCGCCTTCAGCATACTTGAGGGCAAGCAGGTTTTCCTTGTGATTTTTACGGCGATAATAGTGCTTGCTATGCTGTATTTGATGATATCAAAGAAGGTTAAAAGACCTGCTTATATATGGTCGATGTCGCTGATTGTAGCAGGCGGTATAGGAAACCTTATTGACAGGATAATAAGAGGCGAAGTAATAGATTTTATTGATGTAAAAATTATAAACTTTGCTATCTTCAATGTGGCTGATATATGCGCTGTTCTCGGCTCAGCCGGACTTCTTATCTTTGTTGTGGCTGACGAGATAAAGGAGCATAAAAAGAAAAAGCTTAAGGCGGCGCAAAGCGATGAGAGCACCGAAGAGGATACCGATGACGAAATAAGCGTCACTATCGTAAAGTCTGCCGACAAGGATACCGCAGAGCCTACCAAAAAGACACAGGCAGACGAGCACGGAGGATAATATTACGCATTACGAATTTACCTGTGAAAGTGCAGGGGACAGGGCAGACAAGTTCCTTGCGCTTCAGGATATAGGAATAACCAGATCAGCAGCCGCCGCTCTTATTGAGCAGGGCTGCTGTCTTGTAAACGGGAAAACTGCCGCAAAGAATCAGAAGCTGAAGACGGGCGATCTTGTATCGCTCGATATTCCCGAAGCTCAGCCTGCCGACATACTCCCCGAAAACATACCGCTTGATATAGTTTATGAGGATGATGACCTGCTTGTAGTCAACAAGCCGAAGGGAATGGTAGTTCATCCTGCGCCCGGGCATTACAGCGGAACGCTTGTCAATGCGCTTATGTATCATTGCGGCGACAGTCTGTCGGGAATAAACGGCGTAATAAGGCCGGGTATAGTACACAGGATAGACAGGGATACAAGCGGTCTGCTGATAGTCGCAAAGAATGACTCGGCTCATAATGTGCTGGCTGAACAGATAAAAGAGCATAGCTTCACCAGAGAGTATATGGCTGTAGTTCAGGGTGTTATAAAGGAAAACGGAACGGTTGACGCTCCTATCGGCAGACACAGGACAGACCGCAAAAAGATGTGCGTTACCTATGAAAACTCACGGGAGGCTGTGACGCATTATTATATCCAGCAGACCTACCGCAACAACACGCTGATAAGGCTAAGGCTCGAAACGGGCAGAACGCACCAGATAAGGGTGCATATGTCGTATATCGGCCATCCCGTTACGGGAGATGAAGTGTACGGAAACGGCAGTCCCAAGTGGCTGTGCGGTCAATGCCTGCACGCAAAGAAGATAGGCTTTGTACATCCGAACGGGCAATATATGGAGTTTGACAGCGAGCTGCCCGAATATTTTACGAAGCTGCTGAAAAATCTCGAAACGCAAAAAACAGATATATGATAAGCTGACAAAAGAACGGAGAAATAATGGATTTCAAGAATGTTATAATAATGACCGACCTTGACGGAACATTGCTCGATGACAAAAAGAATATATCGCCTCGTGATATGGATTCGATAAACGAATTTTGCGACAAGGGCGGAATGTTTTCTATTGCGACCGGCAGAGGTTATTCTATGGCAAAGCCGATTGCCGACAAGCTGTCTCTTCGCATACCTGCGGTCATCTTCAACGGCTCGGCGGTTTATGACTTTACTGCGGAAGAGTTTCTGTGGCAGTGTGAGGTGACGCAGAAGGCAAGAGAATATGTAAAAGCGGTAATGGATAATTTCCCCGATGTCGGCATAGAGGTGCTACATAAACACACGGTATATGTTCCTGCGCTGAACGATGTTGAAAAGGAACATATGGCGCTTGAAAATGTAAAGGGAGATATCTGCTCGCTCGATGATATACCAAAAGAAGGCTGGCTGAAAGTGCTGTTTGCCTATCCCGAGGATAAGATGCCTTTGCTTGCCCGTTTTATTGACGAGAATTGTCGTGAGGGCACAAACAGAGTGCTTTCTGCGCCGTTTTTCTACGAACTGCTTCCGCAAGGCGTAAGCAAGGCTTACGGATACAAACAGCTCCTGAGGCTTACAGACAGCGAGGACAGGTTCACCGTTGCCGCAGGAGATTATCCCAATGACGCCGAAATGGTACGAAGCGCCGACTTGGGAGTCGCCGTGTCAAACGCTCACGACGAAGTAAAAGCAGCGGCGGATATAATAATCGGCTCAAACAACGAAGATCCTATGACAAGGATAATAGACAAGATAAGAGATATGTAATTTATTGCCCACAGTTATGCTGTGGGTATTTCTGTATCTTTTGCGACAAATAGAACGCTTTATATAAAACCTATAAAATCAGTAAGAATTAAGTAAAAAGTTTTGGCATTTTAAAACATATAAAACCTATTGACAAAGTAGGAAAAGTGTGATATACTCATAACATCGAAAGACGAATGAAGCAAAACACTGTACCATGGAGGGCAATATGATCGAGATAAAAAGTCTTACAAAAACATATCGCACCGCCAAGGGCAGCATTACCGCTCTTAAAGATATTGATATCACGATCGAGGACGGAGAGATTTTCGGCATAATCGGTCTTTCGGGGGCGGGGAAGAGTACGCTTGTACGGTGTATCAATTACCTTGAACGGCCGACATCGGGACAGGTGATAATTGACGGCAAGGAGCTCGGAAAGCTTACAAACAGAGAACTGCTGAAAACAAGGCAGAATATAGGAATGGTCTTTCAGGGCTTCAACCTTTTAGCTCAGAGAAATGTCATAAAGAATATATGCTATCCGCTTGAGATAGCAGGGGTAGTTGCAATTTTCTGATAATTCATCCCATTTCTTCATACGGTAAGTAAGCAGA
>JAEDNF010000065.1 GCA_016302655.1 Oscillospiraceae bacterium
TTTTTACTCATTTTCAAATTTCGCTGTTTTAAACAAATCTTCAGCTTCGTTTTTGTCGTAATTCACCACTAAAATAAATAGGTACCCATCCATTGTCCAGACAATTTGAATATCATCATCTTTGCTTATCAAATAACCTTCATTGTCTAAAAAAGTTACCGGCTGCGGCGAAGCGTCTTCTGTGTCGATATGATATGGAATGTCTATCAGGGATTGCGTCAATAATACTATTTTTTCACCGTTTTTATATTCAAAGGTGCAAATCGAATCCGATAATGATTCATTTGTAAGCGTGTATCCGCTTTTGGGCGAAAGTCTTAAATATTCAGTTATTTCTTCTTTTGCGTTGTCGGGTGGAACTATTTCGACAACCGAATGATCCGGGTATATACTGAAGCGGAACCCGTTTACATAGGCTACAGATATAAATCCTGCCAGTACAACAATTGAAAACGCTAAGGAAATCATAGCGATCTTTAATCTGACAGAAGTGTTTGTTTTGAATGTACAGTTATTTTCATTAGAGTTCTTGATTATTTTCTTTCTGTTCAGACGATAGGACAAGGAGAAACGATGTTCGTCACCGGCAGAAAGATATTCGTAGTAACGCAGACCGGCGGATTCATCAAAAGCATTAATAAGTTTTTCATTCAGCATATTTTTCACCCCATATTTTTCTTAGTTTCATTTTTGCTTTATAGATTCTTTGGCGGACGGCGTTGGGAGCTATACCCAACAAATCGGATATTTCGCTTATGCTCATTTCAAGAACAAGTTTCAGATACAGAGGTTCATAATAAATATCGGGAAGCTCATGAAGAGCGTTTACGAGGGCTTGCAAGGAAATGTCCGACAGAGCTTCGTCTTCAACGCTATCCGGCGCTTCAATATCATAGAACTCGCTGATATCCTTGCTGTCATCATATTTATTTTGTTCTTTCATCATTGCGAGCGAAACATTCTTCACTATAATAATCAAATAATAGCCCCGTTTGTTACCGGGTATTGAAGAAATTTTTTCTAAATATTTTATAACTCTTACAAAAGCGATATGTACAGCGTCTTCCGCTGAGTGTTTATTATGCAGAATACTGAACGCAGTACGATACATAGCCTGCTCATATTTTATGTACAATTCTTCGACAAGACTTTTTTCTTCCTCAGTCTCGACCATCGAGAGATATATAGAAAGCAAAGCAATTCCTCCGTGAAAATAAAAGTTATGACATATAAATCAAAGATTACAGTAAAATTATATCACGGTTGATATGAACGGTCAACAACACAGTAAAAGCTTACAAATTATAATTGATTATTTAATATTGCTTTCTGCTCTTCTTTTGGTCGTCAGGGGAGGTTGTCGTTTTTACATATAAAATATAGTTTGATATCAGCTTGTCGAAAAAGGCTTTTTCGACAAGCTGAGCCCCTGCACGCATTTGCGTGCAGAGGCTCTCTTTTACTCTGCCGTTATCATCTTTGTATAGATTTTAGCATTCGTATAAACGATATAATCACTGCACTGCGAATTTGAAACGGGATTTCCTTCGCCATCTATAAGCTCGGCGGAAAGCCTTACTCTGTAGTTTGCGTATATCTTGTTTTCGCTTTCAAATTCTAAGCCTGTCTTAACGGAATATGCGGTCAGCACTTCAAAAGTGCCTGCTTCATAATTCAGCTCGTCCTTACCTAATACAAATTCCAATGAATTTCCGTTTACCGTGTAAGCCTTTGGTGTGCCGTTCTTGTCATAAAGCTTCACATCTTTAAGGTAATCGGGTAAGTTTACCGAATTGTATACCATTTCGCCGGTTACAGACTTCTGATAAAGGGAAAGGGTGAATTTTACCCTGTCAGCCTTATTGACATCCGCTTCGGGAATATTAAGAGTGTTGTAATATCCCACCGCCTGAATCTCATCGTTTGCTTCATTTCCGTTTATACCGAGCTTTATAAGCTCGTCGGGCGAATCCGAAACAACATTATAGTTAAGCGAAGCGGCGACTATATTATCTCTGTAATAGATCTTGCTGTCGCTTATCGGCGCAGATATATTACTGCTGTCGATATTCTCCCATACATACGCAAGGTTTGATGTAGCCGACAGATTTACTCCGTAGTCATCCTCCTGCGTTTTTCTTTCGGGGAACTGTGCTATAATGCTTTCTTCATCCGCATAAGTTATCACAAGGTCGTCGCAGGTGATAGTCACGCTGTTGTTCAGTATCAGCTGATGTTTGATGTTTATAGCTTCAGCCATATCGGTACCGGGGAGTCTTAGCTCGGGATCGGTGTTTGCAAACAGCTTTGCGTACTCATCATCGCCGACTTTGTATGTTCCCGAAACCTGAGGATTTCCTTTTATGCCCTTCTCCATTCCGTTTTCGTCACTTCTCGTTGCTTCTATTATAAAGCTGTGATATAAGTTTATCGAGTCGTGATTGAGATACGCTTTGACTTCTTCGGCATTCTCGGCTTTTAATGATACTACCGTTTTAAGAACTGCGGTTATGCTCTTGTTGCTCTCGTTGATAACTTCATTTCCCGTAGTCTCAAAAGTAAAGGTCTGGTCATAGAGATTTCCCAGTATCATATGTACTATGCCTTCGTTGGCATTGACATTATTTCTGTGTGACGGAGTCATACCGCTGTCGCCAAGTCTGCGGCTGCAGCCTATGGTTATATTTCTCATTGCGGCACTGCTGTCGGCAGTTGTAAAGAAGCTGATGTAATAATCTTCTTTTACAATAAGGTTGCCTGTCACGCCATCTATCATTCCGGCCTTTGCCGTAACGGTAACGGTGTAGAAGCTTGCCGTATCCGTATCGGTATCGGTCTTTTTCCTGTAATAGTCCCCGCCTATCTTTATTGTTGCACTGCCCGTGTCATCGGCTGTGCACTTTACCAGATTGCCGCTGTCGGACTGCGTAGCGGTGATATCCGCCGATTTACTAAGCAGTTCAACAAATGAAACAGGGCTGAAATAATCGGTATTGCTGTCTGCTGTGTGGAATATGCCGAAATCGAGCTTTTCATCCGATAGAGTAAACGCATCGGCTATCGTGCTGTAATATGCCTTGTCTTTGTTATTCCTGTCAAGAAGAACAAGCTTTGTACCGCTCGGGAGGTCGTTGTCGCCCGAAAGGACTACAGCCTTTCCGTATCCCTTAAGCATATTCTCGCCGCTGTTTATTGCTTCCTGCCATTCTTCAACGGTTCTGAGGTATGAATAGGTGATGTGAGCCGTAACAGGCGTGCCGTAGCTTTCAAGCACGGGGTTGCCGTTAGTGTAGAAGCCTGTGTTGTATACCGTTCCCGAAAGAGCCGCCGCCGTGAAGTCAAAGTTCAGCATCTTTTCAACATAAACCGGTATATACAGATGATAAGCTGTCTTGCCAGCTTCAACGGGCGAGTAATACTGAATGTCGATAAGGGTGAACTGATTATATTTACTGTCATAATCATTATCGGTCATTCTGAAGTAATCGTTCTTTACACACAGCGTCTGGGATGCGGCGTCGGTCAGCTTTACAAATGCCGTTCCCGCTTCGTCAAGTCTGTAGGTTGATATCTCAACATTGTGGGTAGTTCCCGTCTTGGCATAGTTACTTATGTCGGTGTTGTTTGTAAGAATACGGATGTAGCTGTTCAGCATACTTGTGACATTGCTGTAGTTGGATTCGTTTATTACAAGAATCGGGAAATCGTTCGGTATATTCGCACCGGTCTTGGTGTTGAAAGTCGACAGCTTGCCTTCATACGCTTTGAATACATCGTTATATTCGCTGTTTACCGCCGTGTATCCGTATTCCTTATCCGTTTCGGACAATATTTTATCAATAACCGCTTTGTCTGCGCCGTTGCCTGTAAGGAACATCGGATTTTCTGCCGAGCTGTGTATTTGCTTTTTGGGATTTATCGTAGCGTAGGGGAAGACGCCGATATCGCTTACATCGTTGTCGGTGTTTATCGCAGGCACTGTTTTGTTTGCGGCGTTTTCATCGGCACTTGATCCTGTATAGTCGCAGAATATTATATAATCACTTCCGCTGTTTGTGCCGAAGTCTTTGCCTATATATTCGCCGTCAGCCTTCTTCGGCAGGCTCACGCCTACAAGGTTTACCTGACAGCCCGAGTTTACCTTGCCGATGATATCTCCCGCAACCGTTGTATTTGTCAGAGGATTGCCGCTTATATCGGTGATCTTCGTATTGTTTATTACGATATTGTAGCCGTTTATATAGTTGCTTTGCAAAAGTCCTGCAAGCGCACCGGTTGACTGAGTTGTTGTACCCTGCTTTAATACGCAGTCGGAAACCTTGCTGTTTTTGAGTATCATCTTAGCTTCCGTTTTACCGAACAAGCCGCCGCATCCGTTATTTGAGCCTGTAGAGCTTACTGTATAATTACTTACATAACAGCCGTCTGCGGTTACTGTTCCCGTAATATAGCCTGCAATACCGCCTGCATTAGTACTGCCGTTTATCTCGCTTGCGGTATCGCTTACAACGCTTACATCCTTCATTGATATTACTGTGCTTGCGTTGCTTACATAGCCTAACATACCGCCGCTGTAGATAGCCGAAGTATCCGTACCGCTATTTACTATATCGAGATTCTTTACACTTACATTTTCGAGGCTTATTGTTGAAGCACCTTCGGTATATGCGATAACGCCGCCTGCGGAGGAGTTCTTTACATTCTCAAGGATACCGCCCGTGATATCCATATTCTTTACGGTTATGCTTCTTGTGCTTTCAAAACTGCCGATAAGACCGCCCGGTCCCATCTTGTTTTTATTGTTGCTGTCTGCCGAAAGCGAATAAAGGCGGCTTATACCAAATACCGTATTATTATCGCCCGAAGCTTCTCCTATAATATCGATCTGACAGTTTCTTGTATAACCGCAAAGTCCTCCCGTAAACCAGCTTCCGCCGACGGTAAGATTATTTGCGCCGCAGTTTTCAAACACAACCTTATTATCATTGGTGCAGTAAACAGAGCCGATAAGTCCGCCCGACACGTGCCGTGCGCCGACTGTAAGATTATCAAGCTTGACATTCTTTACATTGGGTGAAGCATAATAAGAGCCGCCTGCAAGTCCGCCTGCACAGCTGAACTTGTTATCGTACTTTATTCCGCCCTTCTCCGATTCAAACACCTCTGTGCTCACATTTCCGCTTATCGTAAGGTCGGAGATGGTATAATCGGACAGGCTTGTGTCAAGTTTACTTATCGAAGTGCCTTTTTTAAGGAGATTATGCCTGTTCTGAATAAGAGCGTTGAACAGACCTAAGCCGACTCTGTAATCGTGCCAGCCGTTCAGGCTGTAATAATTGTCATAATTGTACTTGCAGAAATTCATATTAAGGTTTACGGTGCTGCCGTTGCCCTTAAGGCTGTATATGAACATCTGGAAGCTGTCATCGTTGCTGTTCAGCGAGCCTATTCCTCTGAAGCCGTCGGGAAGATCATACATCTTGCTGTCTGAAGTCAGTTCTATATTGAAGATAGAACCGTTGCTGGTAAGCGTTCTTGCAGGATAATTGCAGACAGCGTTTTTATATGTATTGGTTACAGACGCAGTTGTGTACCTGTATATAAGATACGGAACTATTTCTTTTACTTCGCTTGCACTGCTGTCCTTATTTGTATCGAATTTTCCCGAAGAATAAGCTACATCACGGGAGTATTTATCAAATGTGCTGACTTTATTATCAAAGTCGGCAGATGAGGCTTCGTTTGTTCCTATTTCGCTGTAATCGCCGTGGCGTACCATCTGTCTGTTTGCGTAGCCGGTAAGCTTGTAATCGGTAATATAAGCATTGTTTGTCATATCCAGTTTTCCGCCGCCGCTTGCCACTATGCAGGAAAGAAGGAAAAGCGTCTGTGAATCGGGAACGGATATTGTACTTACATATACATCCCAGTTTCTGTTGTCTGCCATTCCTTTAAGGTCGCTGAAAGCAAGGATATTCACAGAGTTTTTGTCTATATCTGCTATAGAATAATTCTTTTTGCCGTTCTTTAAGGTTACATTTTCTTCTCTCGGCTCATAGTGATCGGTTTCGGTCACGGCATAGCCGTCTATCACTCTGCCTATTATCGGGTTGCAGTAAAGCGCAATTATCTCATTCTTATAGCCGTCCTCAGCCGTAACGGTAAAATCGGCATTATCCGTGATACCTGCGTATTTAGCGGTGCTGTCAACATTTCTGAAAACTACGCCGCCGTATCTTACTACGCCGATATATCCGCCTATAGCCTTATTTCCCTGGTTAGAGCCGCCCTTAATGCTTATCGTATTGCTGAAGTCAAATGTCACGCTGACATCATCTATAATATTATCTCCGCCGTTTACTATGCCGATAAGACCGCCGTAGAACTCGGCGTATCCGTTCCCGTCGGTGTAATATTTGCTGTTTGCGTTGTTCTTATTGAAAATACCGGTAAAGTCCGCAGATACATGAACGGTAAGGTCTTTTACAACAGCGCCTGTACTCTGATATATAAGCGGTCTTGCGGTCTTGTTCTCAAGCGTATGGTTATCGCCGTGTATTACGCCTTTGAACGCAAAGGCAGTTCCCAAGCCCTGAAATTCGCCTGAAGACACAGTTATATTACTGCCTAACTGATAATACGCCGTAGACAGCGCCATCTGCATATCCGCAAGAGTAACTGTGCTTGAATCATCGGCAATAAAGCTTAACGATGCAGAGTCCCACATATATGCCTTATGAGAGGTTTTATCCGTGCACCAGGTCTTATAGTTAGCGGCTGAGAGATAATTTATCACCATTCCGTCATAGCTTGAATCAAGAGTAGCGCCTGAAAGCAGTTTATCCACAAGCTCAAGCTGTTTTCCCGATGTGATAATGTACGGATCGTTATATGTGCCGCAGCCATCGGCTAAATCAACCTTGACAAGCTGGTTTATCTTTATTTCGTGGCAGATATTATCCGACTGCGTCGTGTAGGGGGCATATACATAAGGTAAGAATCCGCTGAAGCTGTACTCAGCCGAAGTGTTGTTATTTGTTGTGGGATCGGTATAGATATCGCTTTGCAGGTACCACTCCTGAAGTCCGTCATACTCCGCAGAGTCGGATATCTCAGCGCCGTAGGTAACATTGTGCTTTGCTGTGCCGTCTTCGTTCCAGTCCTCGTCAAGGGCAAAGTTATATGCGCCCGAACAGCCGTTGCCCAAGGCGAAATAGAAGCCGTCAAGAAGCGTCGCCTTGCTGAATATCGAATTTTTGGTATTATACGCTTCATTAAGGGCGGTATTTACATCGCTGTCGGCAAGCGCCGTCTTTCTTCCGTCAAGGGTAAGCTTGCTGAAAACAAGCATGATATTGGAAGATGAGCCGTCTGTTTTTCCTGCGTTTCCGATAAGGCTTGTTGCTTTCTGTGCGGTCACGCCGTCCTTAGTATATTCTGCCGTAGTCGAAACATCGCTCAGTACAAACTGTGAAAAGCCTTCTACTTTGTTAATAAGCAAAGGCGCATAAGCAGTCGAGGCTGAAAAACCGCTTACGGTTACTCCGTCAAGAATAACTCCGTCAATATTTACATTTGCCTGACTCTGTGCGTTTGTACCGCTTATTACTCCGCAGATGAGAACGCCGCCGTCCGAGCCCGTTGTGCCTGTGCTTCCTGCAAATTTAGCGCCGTTTACGCTGAGAGAGCCTTTTACATTTCTGAACAGTCCGAAATGCATGAGATGATGCTGGGATTTACTTGACGCATTGCTTGTCGACCTTGCCATATTATCGGTATTGCCCGTACCGCTTTCGCCAAGCTCGATCTCGTTATTCCTAAATACAAATCTGCTGTTTGCCGATACTACAGTACCGTCGGGAGCGTCTATAGGATAGTAGGAGTAGCCCGTCATATCATATTCTCCCGAAGCTATGACATTGTCGGCAAAGGAATTTGAAAATAACGATTTTATGTTGCTGTAAGCATAGTTATTTACGCTCCACAGCAGAAGCTTTTCAGCGTCGGAAACAAAACTTCCGCTGTCAGCCTTATCTCTTATCACATCAAGATTATAATAATATCTCGTATTCTTGTTTACTTTGGCTACAGAGGTCTGATTCTGATAGGTGTTGCACTCCGTGCCGTTCATTATCAGTTTACCGCCGCTTGTA
>JAEDNF010000066.1 GCA_016302655.1 Oscillospiraceae bacterium
TCTTGAAGACGGAGCTGTGTTTGTTATGCGTGGAGCATACAAGCTTGACAGCTATTCAAACGAAAAACAGTTTACACCGTCTGATATCATGCAGGTATCCTTAAGGGACGATTTTGTAATGAAGACTCCCACAGCCGTGCCTTCCGTCACAGGCGGCGCACCCTCTCCTGCACCTACAAGAACAAATGTATTAACAGAGCCCGAAGAAATGGAGCTTATGTTTGAAACTACCCATTTCGGGAGCACGGCAAAGCTTGTGATGGGCAAGCCGATAAACGACGCTCCCGTAACTATGGAGAGCGTAATGAACGAGCGTGACAATGTCACGGTATGGGGCGAGATTTTCAATGTCGAGAAAAAGGAAACAAAGAGCGGCAAGTCCACTATAATAACCGCCGCATTCAGCGACAGAACATCATCAATGGTAATGAAGCTGTTTGTGTACAACACAAAGCTCGATTGTTATAAATTCATCGAAAACGGCACTACAATACTTGCAAACGGCAGTTATAAGATGGATGACTTTTTGCATTACAACTGCTTTAATCCGCAGTCGATAATGATAGTTGATGTAAAGCCCAAGCAGGACAACGCTCCCGAAAAGAGAGTAGAACTGCATCTGCATACCAATATGTCGGATATGGACGCTGTATCCTCTCCCGCTTCGCTTGTAAAGCAGGCGCACGAATGGGGACACAAGGCGGTTGCTATCACCGATCACGGAAATGCTCAGGCATATCCCGAGGCAATGAATACCGTTGAGAAGATAAACAAGACCGATCCCGACTTCAAGGTTATTTACGGACTTGAAGCGTACTTTGTAAACGATGGAAACGCAGTTGTTGAAGGCTGTGACGGTATCAGGATAGAAGACGATATAGTAGTATTCGATATAGAAACTACGGGGCTTTATCCAGCAAGCGAGCGCATAACCGAAATCGGTGCGGTAAAACTGCGTAATATGGAGATAGTAGACAGATTCTCCACATTTGTAAATCCGATGATGCCTATTCCGTCCAATATTACCGAGCTTACGGGAATAACCGACGATATGGTGGCAGACGCACCTACAGAAGATATTGCCGTTACGGATTTTATCAAATTCTGCGCAGGCGCACCCGTTGCCGCACATAATGCAAAGTTCGATGTTTCGTTTATCAGAAGCGCCGCCTCAAGAATAGGAACGGCTTTTGATAACCCCGTTGTAGATACGCTTTCCATTGCAAAATCTGCACTGAGAGGTATTAAGAACTACAAGCTTGATACTATCGCAAAATACTATAAGCTCGGCGATTTTGACCACCACAGAGCAGTAGCCGATGCCGAGATGCTGTGCATGATATATATGCACATGGTAAACGATACCCGAAAAACAGCAAAGCTCGAGTATATAAGCGACTTCAATTCGGCATTCGGCAGTGTCGATGTTAAAAAACTGCCTACATATCATCAGATAATCCTTGTAAAGAACAAGGAAGGACTTAAAAACCTTTACAGGCTGATTTCCGCTTCAAACCTTGATTATTTCTATAAAAAGCCGAGAATACCGAAGTCTTTGCTGTCACAGTACAGAGAGGGACTTATTATCGGCAGTGCATGCGAGGCAGGCGAGCTGTTCAGAGCGATACTTGACAAAGCACCGCAGGAGAAGATAGACGAGATAGCGTCTTTCTATGACTACCTTGAGATACAGCCTATAGGAAACAATATGTTCCTTCTCAGAAACGGAAAGGTAACAAGCGAGGAAGACCTGCGTGACCTTAACCGTGCTATAGTTCAGCTGGGCGACAGACTCGGAAAGCCGGTTGTTGCCACCTGCGACGTTCACTTCAAAGATCCCGAGGACGCTGTGTTCCGTGAGGTGCTTCAGGCAGGACAGGGCTATGATGACTTTTCAAATCAGGCTCCTCTGTATTTCAGAACGACCGAAGAGATGCTTGAAGAATTTTCATATCTCGGCGAAGAGAAGGCATATGAGGTCGTAGTAGAAAATACCAATAAGATAGCCGATATGATAGAGGTAGTGCGCCCTATTCCTACCGGCACATATCCGCCTCATATCGACGGTGCAGATGAAGAGCTTCAGCAGCTTTGCTGGGACAGAGCTCATGCGTGGTACGGCGACGACCTGCCCGAGACGGTGGAAAAGCGTCTTAAAAAGGAGCTTGACTCGATTATAAAGCACGGCTTTGCGGTATTATATATGATTGCTCAGAAGCTTGTTGCATTCTCGGAGAAGAACGGATATCTTGTAGGTTCACGAGGCTCGGTAGGCTCTTCTGTTGTTGCTATAATGGCAGGTATTTCGGAAGTTAATCCTTTGCCGCCGCATTACAGATGCCCCAAGTGCCGTCATAACGAGTTTATCCTCGACGGTTCTTACGGCTCGGGCTTTGACCTGCCGCCTAAAGCCTGTCCCGAGTGTTCTACAGATATGATCCGTGACGGACACGATATACCGTTTGAAACCTTCCTCGGTTTTGACGGCGACAAGTCGCCCGATATCGACCTTAACTTCTCGGGAGAAGTGCAGGGCAAGGTTCACAGATACACAGAAGAACTGTTCGGTAAGGATCATGTGTTCAAGGCAGGTACAATTTCCGCCGTACAGGAAAAGACCGCAGAGGGCTTTGTCCGCAAGTGGCTTGAAAAGAAGAATATGACCGCTAACCCTGCGGAGATATCAAGACTTGCGGCAGGCTGTACCGGAGTAAAGCGTACAACTTCACAGCACCCGGGCGGAATGGTCGTAGTACCCAGCGAATTTGAAGTATATGACTTTACGGCTGTTCAGCATCCTGCCGATAAGACAGAGAGCGATATGATAACAACGCACTTTGACTTCCATGCGCTTCACGATACTATACTTAAGCTTGATGAGCTCGGACACGATGTCCCCACGCTTTACAAGCACCTTGAAGATATGACGGGCATAAAGATAGCAGATGTGCCGACAAGCGATCCTAAGGTAATGGAGCTGTTCACTTCGACCGAACCGCTCGGTATAAAAGAAGAAGACCTCGGAGTGTCAAGCGGCACATACGGTATCCCCGAGTTCGGTACGCCGTTTACTCTTCAGATGCTCAAAGACGCTCAGCCGAAAAAGTTCTCCGACCTGCTTCAGATATCGGGACTTTCACACGGAACGGATGTTTGGCTCGGAAATGCACAGGAGCTTATTGCAAACGGTACCTGCACCATTTCGGAGGTTATCGGATGCCGTGACGATATTATGGTATATCTTATGCATCAAGGGCTTGAACCGAAGCTTGCGTTCAAGATAATGGAGATAACCCGAAAGGGTAACGCCAAGAAGCTGTTTGACGAAAATATATACAAGGCTTTTGAAGAGAACAATGTTCCGCAGTGGTATATCGAAAGCTGTAAGAAGATAAAGTATATGTTCCCTAAGGCTCACGCCGCCGCTTATGTAACAGGTGCGGTAAAGCTGTGCTGGTTCAAGGTATATTATCCGTCGGAGTTCTATTCCGCAGTGCTTACAAAGCATACCGAAAATATCGATGTTGCTACCGTACTGGGCGGAAAGGACAGCGTCAGAAGAAAGATTCAGCTGATACAGTCAAATCCCGACGCCACCGCTAAGGATAAGGGTATGCTTGACGCACTTCTGCTTATCCACGAGATGATGTTAAGAGGCATAACATTCCTGCCTGTTGATTATAAAAAGTCGAGAGCGACAACCTATGCTATTGAGGACGGCAACCTCCGTCTTCCGTTCCTTGCAGTCGAAGGCTGCGGAGAAAACGCCGCCATAAAGCTGAAGGAAGTAATAGACAAGGGCGACTATATCTGCCTTGAGGATATTCAGGCACAGTCGGGAATAAACAGTACGGTCTTAAATAAGCTGTATGATATGAATGTTTTCGGCGACCTTCCTTTGTCGGCACAGATATCATTCTTTTGATTAATATCCTTTGCGGAGAAGGTGCGCCTTCTCCGTGCGGCTTTATCATTAATTACTGTTATTTTTGAATAACTCAGCCGTTTTTTGTGATATCAGACAAAAAACAAATAAAAACTTTGTTTTGATTGACAAAAACGGTTTGATATGTTATCATATTATTGTGATAGCGTGTTAGCACGCTAAAGCGTTGGTGCAAAATCAATACGCAAAATCGGTCTGAAAGGAAAATATAGATGAAAAGCTACGATCTTATCACTCCGGAGGGAACAAGAGACCTTCTTTTTGATGAGTGTGTTGCCCGTAAAGAAGCGGAAGATAAATTAAGAGAGATATTCACTGCTCACGGATACAGCGAGGTTATTACCCCTGCGCTTGAGTTCTATGATGTCTTCAACAACAAGACGAGGAGCTTTAAGCAGGAGGATATGTACAAGCTGACCGACGGCAAGGGCAGACTTATGGTAATGCGCCCCGACAGCACTATGCCTATCGCAAGAATAGTTGCTACAAGGCTTCGTGACGGAGTATTTCCGCTAAAGCTGTTCTGCTCGCAGAATATCTACCGCTGTAATCCGAAAATGGCAGGCAGAGACGATGAGTTTATGCAAAGCGGTATTGAGATAATCGGCGGAGATGAGAAGCGATCCGACCTTGAGGCATTAAGCCTTGCGGCGCAGGTGCTTAATTCTTGCTCAAGCGACGATGTCAGACTTGAGATAGGCGACAACACCTTCTACAAGCTGCTGCTTGAAAAGCTTGATATCGATGATGAAGAAACGGTAAGAAGCCTTATTGAATCAAAGAATACCCCTCAGCTGAGAGAGTTAATTAAGGACAGCGTAGGCTCTGTCCCCGAAAAGCGCAGATACGCAGATATACTTTTACAGCTCCCGACTTTGTTTGGTGGAGCAGAGGTGTTCAGTAAAGCGGAGAAGCTGTTTGCGGGAACGGTTCTTGCTGACAGACTGTCAGAGTTCAGAGCGACATTTGATTCTCTTCGCAGACTTGAGACAGAGGACAGAATAAATGTTGATCTCGGTCTTGTAAACAAGGCAGAATATTACACCGGAATCGTGTTCAGAGGATATATTGAAGAATACGGTCAGGCGGTACTCTCGGGCGGAAGATATGATACGCTTATCGGCAGCTTCGGAGCAGACGATATGCCTGCTGTAGGCTTTGCGGTAAATGTCAATGCAATAGCGGCGGCAAACTTAAGGAGCAACAAGAGCGCAAAGGCAAAGCATGCACAGGTGCTTGTATTTGCCTGCGATGACGATCTTATCGAGGGTATCAGCCATTGCAGTAAGCTGATAGCAAGCGGTATAAGTGCTGAGTTCAGCACCTGCCAGACGCTTGAGGCGGCTATCGAGTACGCAAAAGCAAACAAAATATGCAGGATAGATATTATAGATAAAGAAAAGAATGAACAGCCTGTCACTATGACGCTGTAAGAAGAGGTAGACAGATGAACGATAATAAAACCATTAGGATAGCTCTGACAAAGGGCAGACTTGAAAAGGACACGGTCAACCTTTTTGAAAAGATAGGCTATGATGTATCACAGCTTCGTGACAAGGGCAGACGGCTGATACTTGAAGTGCCGGGCAGTAACATAGAAGTAGTGCTTGCAAAAGCGGCAGATGTACTTACCTATGTAGAACATGGTGTATGCGATGTCGGCGTAGTCGGCAAGGATACGATAGACGAGCACGGCGGCAGATTCTTTGAAGTGTGCGACCTCGGATTCGGAAAGTGCAGATTTGCGCTTGCAGGCAAGGTCGGACATAACTTCTATGAAGGATGCGGTGTAAAGACTATTGCTACAAAATATCCTAACATCACAAGAAAGTTTTTTGAGTCAAAGGCTATGGATGTGGATATAGTCAAGATAGAAGGCTCGGTTGAGCTTGCACCTCTTCTTGAGCTTTCTGACGGAATCGTCGATATAGTTGAAACGGGCACAACTCTTAAAGAAAACGGACTTGAGGTATATGAGTATGTATCTCCCATATCTGCAAGAGTGATAGTAAACCCCGTAAGTATGAAGCTGAAGAAAAAGAGCATAGAAGAGCTTATTGATAAAATGGAAAGAAACATATAAGAAAGGACGCTAATAATGATACAGATAATTGAAGCCAACGGCAGTGAAAAAGAGTTCCTTGCCGGTATGAAAAAACGCAGTAACGAGGTAAACGCCGAGGTTGAGAAGACCGTAAGGGCGATTATTGACGATGTTGCGGCAAGGGGAGACGAGGCTGTAAAGGAATACACAGCAAAGTTCGACTGCCCCGATATGCAGTACTACAGAGTACCCGATGAAGTTATACAGGATGCGCTGACAAACGCAGATCCCGATTTTGTAAACTCTATGCTTAATGCACAGGAGAACATCACGGCATTCCACACCCGTCAGAAGCAGAACGGTTATATGATGACCGATGAAAGCGGCTGTATCTTAGGTCAGCGTGTAAGAGGCCTTGACAGAGTAGGTTTATATGTTCCCGGCGGCACGGCGGCTTATCCTTCATCCGTTCTTATGAACGCTATTCCTGCAAAGATAGCCGGAGTAGGCGAGATCATTATGGTAACTCCGCCGATGAAAGACGGCACACCGAACAATGATATTCTGGTAGCGGCGGCACTTTGCGGAGTAGATAAGATATTTATGTGCGGAGGCGCACAGGCAATAGCCGCACTTGCATTCGGAACCGAAGAAATACCGAAGGTATCTAAGATAGTAGGCCCCGGCAATATATTCGTTGCAACGGCTAAAAAACTGCTGTACGGAACAGTTGATATCGATATGATAGCAGGTCCGAGCGAGATACTTATAGTTGCAGACGACACAGCAAATCCGAAATATGCCGCAGCAGACCTTATGTCACAGGCAGAACACGACAAGCTTGCAAGCTCTGTGCTTATCACTACAAGCCGCCGTGTAGCCGAAGAAACGGTTAAAGAAATCGAAAGACAGGCGGCAGAGCTTTCACGCAAGGATATAATCAACACCTCGCTTGATAACTGCGGCGCAATAATAATCTGCGACAATATGGACAAGGCTTGCGAAATAGCTAACGAGATAGCTCCCGAACACCTTGAGGTACTGGCTGAAAATCCGCTTGAGTATATAGGAAAGCTCACAAACTGCGGTTCGCTGTTCCTTGGAGAATATGCTCCCGAGCCTCTGGGCGACTATTATGCAGGTCCCAACCATGTTCTTCCCACAAGCGGTACTGCGAGATTCTTCTCACCTCTTTCAGTTGACAGCTTTATTAAGAAATCAAGCTATATCTACTATACAAGAGACAGCCTGTACAGCGCAAAGGAAGATATAGTCCGCATTGCAAAGCGTGAAGGACTTACAGCTCACGCAAATGCTGTTACGGTAAGATTTGAAGACTGACAGCAACCCGAAAGGACAAAAGAAATGAATTATTCAACATGGGAACAGCGTGTACACACGGTCGAGCCTTATACTCCGGGCGAACAGCCTAAGACCGACAATGTAATAAAACTGAATACGAACGAAAACCCGTTTCCCCCGTCACCCGCTGTTTTAAAAGCTATTAAAGATTATAACGCCGATGCGCTCCGTCTGTATCCCGATACAAGAGCAGGACTGCTTACCGACGCACTTGCAAAGCGCTACGGAGTAAAAAGCGAGCAGGTATTCGTCGGAGTCGGCTCAGACGATGTTCTGTCACAGGCGTTCCTGACTTTTTTCGATTCGGGTAAAGAGATACTTTTCCCCGATATAACATACTCGTTCTATGATGTATGGGCTGAGCTTTACAGGATACCTTACCGCACAGTGCCGCTGAAGGATGATTTTACGATCGATCCCGATGATTACAAGTGCGATAACGGCGGAATAGTTATCCCCAATCCAAACGCACCTACCGGAGTGCTTGAAAGCCTTGATACGATAGAAGAGATACTTAGTGCAAATCCGACATCGGTAGTTATTATTGATGAAGCGTATATCGACTTCGGCGGAGTAAGCTGTCTGCCGCTTATTGATAAGTACGACAATCTGCTGGTAGTTCAGACTTTCTCAAAGTCAAGGTCTATGGCAGGTATGCGTATAGGCTTTGCAATAGGAAGCGAGAAGCTGATAAAATATCTCAGCGATGTCAAGTTCTCGATAAACAGCTACACTATGAATCCGC
>JAEDNF010000067.1 GCA_016302655.1 Oscillospiraceae bacterium
TGATTGGATCGATATTAATATAATATCACAAACAAGCGGGAAATACAATACAAAACTTATGCATAGCAAAACGGTCGTGGCACTGCCACGACCGTTTCAGCTTGTCGAAAAAGTCTATATTTTAAAGAATTGAGCAAATTCTCTATCCCTAACCCCAAACCCCTTCCCCTCGGGAAGGGGCTGAATAATGGGGGCTACCGCCCCTCATCCCTGTCGGGGGCTTCGCCCCTGCGACCCCGTTTTGAAGGAAATATAGGTTTATCGACCGTTTCTCTTCTTATTCTGCTTTTTCTGCCGCCGCAAGAGCTATCGCACACTCTATACGCTTCTTTTGCAGCTCACAGGAGAGCTTGTGAGGCTTTTTAACATCGCCCTCGTAAATAAAGCTGTTTGCGTTACAACCGCCCGAGCAGTAGAATCTTGCCCAGCAGTTTCCGCACTCTTCTTTGCTGTAGATATGGATACCGGCAAAATAGTCCTTTATCTTCTGATCTACCTTGCCTGTGAAGATGTCGCCCATTTTCCATTCTTCAATGCCGACAAACTGATGGCAGGGATAGATATCGCCATCGGGAGTAACCGCAACATATTCGTTGCCGCAGCCACAGCCACGCAGTCTTTTAACAGCGCAGGGACCCTGATTTAAGTCTATCATAAAGTGGAAGAAATTGAACTTGCGCTTTCCTGCTCTCTTCTGCTCTTCCATGATCTTTTCAAGTCTGTCATATTCCGCAAAGATAGTCGGAAGGTCGTCCTCCGTAATAGCATACGGCATTGCAGGATCGGTCACAACAGGTTCAACCGAGAGCTGTTCAAATCCCAGCTCGTTAATATGCAGGACATCATTCGCAAAGTCAAGATTATACTTTGTAAAAGTGCCTCTTACATAATAGTCCTTAGTACCTCTGCCGGATACAAGCTTTTGATATTTAGGAACGATAATATCATAACTGCCCTTGCCGTTTGGCGTGGGACGGATGTTATCGTTTATTTCTTTTCTTCCGTCAAGCGATAATACGCAGTTTGACATTTCCTTATTGATATAGGCTATCTTCTCATCGTCAAGAAGCATACCGTTGGTGGTTATCGTGAAGCGGAAGTTCTTGCCGTGCTGTTTTTCTATGCTTCTTGCATATTTTACCGTCTCAACTACCGTATCCCATGCCATAAGCGGCTCGCCGCCGAAAAAGTCAACCTCGAGGTTTTCTCTGTTTGCGCTGTGCTCAATAAGAAAATCCATAGCCTTTTTGCCTGTTTCGGGCTTCATCAGCATTCTGTCGCCGCCGAAATCTCCGGTCTGTGCAAAGCAGTACTTACAGCGCAGATTGCAATCGTGCGAAACATGAAGGCACATTGCCTTTATGGGAGCTTTCATCGCCATTGAAGCATATTGTGCGTAATCGTCGTCGGTAAAGAGCATCTTTGCGTCGTAAAGCTCCTTAAGCTCTGCGTAGCACTCGGCTACTTCTTCCTTGTCGAAGCCAGCCATCTTATAGATAATATCATCAGGGCAAATCGCTTCAAAAGGCGGTTTAGCATAATCCAGCAAATCGTATGTGAGCTTATCGACAACATGAACGCCGCCGCTGCAGATATCCAGCACTATGTACTGCCCGTTCTGAATGTACTTGTGAATCATTTTATATCCTTCTCTCAATAAACGGTTTTCGCCGTAATTTTCAAACAAGCCAAAAGCTCCCGTTGTTGTTCGGGAGCTTTCAAAGCTTTTCTTTTACCCGTGGCTTACTTGTTTAAAGCCTCGCACTTCTGGTTTGCAACAGTGCAGCTTGTCTTGCAAGCAGACTGGCAGGAAGTCTGGCATCTGCCGCAGCCGCCCTTAGCAGCTGTCTCCTTGAGGTTAGCCTTGTTAACAGTCTTAATGTGCTTCATAAAAACACCTCCGTTTGAATTATCGTATTAATTGTACCATAAAGATACACAAATTGCAATAGCTCAATCGAAAAATTACATCCAGCCGCAATCGTCGTATTCGCTCCACTTATCGTCATACTGCTGCTGTTGAGCAAATTTCATTACAATATACGCAACGCAGGCTACAACAGCAATAAGTGCGCCAACAATCGGTAGGAGATAATTCTTTTTCTTCTTTTCTTCCATGATGATCGGTTCCTTTCGTTTTATATGAGCCTGTTCGGCTGTTTGCTGATTATAATTCAAGATATTTCTTATATATCTCGGATTTTGAAAAAGGCGTCTTTGAGGCTATCTGTCTGCAGGCGTCCGACGGCTTTATTCCGCTGTCGGCAAGCTCTTTAGCCATAACAGCCGCATCAAGAAGCGTTATCTCTTCGTTTTCCTGCAACTTGGGCTTTCCCTCAACGATAAGGACATATTCTCCTCTCGGAGTAATCTCCTTATAACGCTCAATCATTTCGGACAGCGTGCCTTTAATGACCTCTTCGTGTATTTTGGTAAGCTCTCTGCAAAGTGCGATCTTTCTGTCGCCAAGCGTCCTGTAAAGATCGTCAAGCGTGTTTCTGAGCTTGTGCGGCGCTTCATAGAAAATAAGCGTTCTTCTGAAATCCTTAATTTCGTCAAGATGCTCGTCACGCTGTTTTTTGGTAACGCTTAAAAATCCCTCAAAGCTGAATCTTGATGTGTCAAGACCGCTCATGCAAAGTGCAGTTATTGCGGCGCTCGGACCCGGCACACTCTCAATATCTATTCCGTGCTCGTGGCAGTCTCTTACAAGCTCCTCGCCCGGATCGGAGATACACGGCATACCTGCGTCGGTCACGACCGCACAGCTTTCACCGTCAAGCAGTCTTGCCACTATATCCTCGCCCCGTTTATTGCCGCTGAACTTGTGATAGCTTACCATAGGCTTGCTTATTGAAAAGTGAGTCAGCAGTTTCTGCGTGACTCTTGTATCTTCTGCCGCAATAAAATCTACCTTTGCGAGCGTTTCTACGGCTCTTGGCGACATATCCGACAGATTTCCTATCGGAGTGCCGACAATATACAATTTACCTGCCATTAAGTTAGTTATCTCCTGTTTTCTGCTTTGCCATACCGCTTCCGTAATATATCCCGTTCATCTCGTCGCTGTAGCCGTCTTCCGAGTACACTTCAAGGTCGGGCAGAAGCTCCATTCCAGGCTTGCCGCCTTTCTTGCCGCTAATAAGCACCAGCCACGGCTTTCCGCCTTTGCGGTTTACTACCTGCCGCATTACCTTAGGCTCTATACCGTGCTTTCGCATAGAGCATATCACATCGGCAAGCCTCAGCGGTATCTGGCATATCTTAAGACTGCCGCCGTACTTAAGCAGCGACGCCGCCGTTTTCATAACATCATCTATATTGCACAGTATCTCATGCCGTGCCGCCGCCTGTACCTCAGACAGCCGTTCTTCTCCCGTTCCCTTTTTCCAGTAGGGAGGATTTACTGTTACTATATCAAAATACTCACGGGGTACTCCGACAGGGTTCTTCAAATCGCAGAGTACCGGCTTTACTTTATCCGTAAGTCCGTTTTCTTCTACGCTTTTATTGAAAAGTTCAACCGCCTGCGGCATTATCTCAACGCCGTATATCTCTTTGGGCGGCCGCTTTGTGATATTCCTGCACATAATAAGCGGTACTATACCACAGCCCGTGCAAAGGTCGCAGACCTTGTGATGCGGTGCAGGATCTGCAAAATCCGCAAGGAGAAATGCGTCCGTGCCGAAACGGTGGTCGTCCGACACATATATCTTAATGCCGCATAAATCAAAGCTTTCTTGTTTTTCTGCCATATCAGCCTACCAGAATATTTCCCTCGGGGAGAATCTTGTTCTTATCCGTATTTCTGTTTCTGATAATCAGCGAAGTCATCAGCGTTACTGGTCCGACACGGCCTGCAAGCATTGTTATTACCATTATCAGCTTGCCTAAGACATTCATTTCCAAAGACGCTCCGAGAGAATAACCTGTCGTTGAGAAGCCCGAAACGACCTCGAATATCGTTTTCTGGAGTGACATTCCTTCTCCTGTCATGATGATTCCCGTGAAGGATATCGCTACAAGCGCAATAGAGAGGATAATAACCGTAAAGGTCTTATACACAACATCACGCTTTATCCTGTGGCCGAGCATATATGTGTCCTCTCTGCCCTTCAGTACGGAGATCACGGTACATATAATCATCGCAACGGTAGTTACCTTGACGCCGCCCGCCGTTGAAGCAGGCGCCGCACCGATGAACATAAGTACGGTAATTATCACCTTTGTGAAAGGCATCATATTGTTGAGGTCAAAGCAGGGGAAGCCTGCGGTTCTTGAGCTTACGCTGACAAAAACCGAAGTAAGTATCTTTTCGCCAAGCGGCATATTGCCTATTGTGGCAGGGTTGTTGAATTCGGAAATAAACACGAGCGAACCGCCCAAAACAATAAGGAAGGCCGTCATCAGAAGCACAACTTTTGTATGGAGAAGCAGTCTTTTTGTCTTGTTGAAGTGACGGATATTCTGCCATACGATAAAGCCCAGACCACCCAGTACAATAAGGAGCATAAGCGTTATCATCACTAAAGGATTGTCGGTATAATTGCTTACTCCGACAGCGCCCGGTACAACGGTCAGCAAATCAAATCCGGCATTGCAGAACGCCGAAATGGACATAAATATCGATATGAATATTCCGAGTCCGCCAAAGTCGGGGACAAATACAAAAGCAAGCACCGCCGCTCCGACAAATTCAAGTGCAAAAGAATAAAGCACTATTTCGTAGAAAAGGCGCTTGGGGCTCGTTTCAAGAGCATTGTCGGTAAGGTCGCTTGCCGCCAGTTTTACCGTTGACCAACCGAGCTTCTTTCCGAGAATAAGGTTGATGAAGGTAACCAATGTCAGAAATCCGAGTCCGCCCACCTGTATCAGAACCAATATTATTCCCTGTCCTATCGGGCTGAAGTAATTGAAAGTGTCATATACAGTTATACCCGTAACACAGGTAGCGCTGGTGGCGGTAAACAGACAATCGATAAAGCTGCTGAACTGCCCGTTTCTTGATGAAAAGGGCAAACAAAGAAGCAATGTACCGACAAGAATTATTGCAGAAAAACCGAATAAAAGCAGTCTTGACGGCTGTATCTGCTTTGATTTCTTTTTTAACTTAGGCATATCTTATTAAGTCTCTCCTTAAGCCATTTCACTTTTTCTACACGCTTTCGGGCGTTCCCGGCTGAACCGAAGGCGGCTCTTCACCGATATACCTTGAAGCGTTTTCCCCGATGGCATAGACATTTATATCATTTATTCTTCCTATAAGAACACAGGCGCCATTTACGCTTATAGAATCGCCGCTTACCACATAACAGTCTGTCGGGAGCTTTTCGCCCTTTTCGATATACTTTACCGTCGATGACTGATTGTAGTACTGTATGCTCATAGCTGTCATACGGTCAGAGTCATATACGGCGATTATCTTATTATCCGTTCCGCCCGAATACTGAGCGATACAGCTGTTTATTCTCAGCGTATCCGCAGCATTTTCACCGGTCTGCCGTGCATATCCGAAAAGCCCCGTTGTTGCGGCAAAAACCGACGCATATATTATCACTCCCGAAAAGACAGCAGCGGTAATACTTGACGCGTGGAGCTTAGTACAGCACACCACCGGAACAATTACCGCAAACACGGTGAACATAAGGCACACGGGGTAGAGTAAAACCGAGCTTGTAAGCCCTGCGGAAGCGTCGCATCCTATCAGCATAGCGGTAACTCCCGGCGTGATGACATTGTTGAGTATCTCTGTGTTATAGAATGATTTGTTATATGCAAGCATAGCGGCTGTTGCGGCAACTCCGTTTGATGTAACGCTGAGCAGCAGTCTTGTATAGCTGATTCCATATACAAAAAGATAGCTGAAAAACAGCAGAACAAGCGGCACCGTAAAGGCAAATACACTCTGAGCACCGAATATATTATCCTGTGTAGCAACGCCCTGCGGCAAGCTTAAGAATGCGTCTGCGGGCAGGGTGAACAGCAGCATTAATACGGTAAGTACGCCCATAAGCACAAAGCGCCCGTCATAATACTGTTCTTCATTTCTGCGCTTACAGCGGATAAAGCTGACAACGGCTATTACGGCAAAGGTAACTGCCGCACCGCCGATGCCCCACGAAGAAGCGATGAAATAGTACAGCCGACCTCCGAGCAGGGCAAAAAACTCCGCAACCGAGTTTGAAAGCGCATCTGCCGAATTAATTACGGTATGCACTATTCCTCCCGAAAAAGCGTATATATCTTTTGCAAAATAAGTAAGAACGATATCCGCTGAAACAAGAATCAGAAAAGTAAAGGCATATACTCCGAGATACAACGGCTTTTTCTTATGAACAAGCCTTGCGTAAATGATAAAAACTCCTACTGCGATAAAGACGCCGATGCAGGAAGCATTCAGAAAATAAGCGCAGGCAGTAAGCAAACCGGTCGTTAGCGAAGCAAAGAATATGCTTGCTTTTTTGCCGTTTTCCTTTTCTTCTCTGAATATAACAAGCAATATAAGCCAGATAAAAACGGCGGAAAGCGGCTCGGACAGCATATAATGCGAATAGGTGAGTACCGAAGGGAATATGCTGCAGATAAGCGTTATCAGTAAACGCTTGCCGAGTTTTTCAACTCCGAGCTTTGAAGTAAGTCGGAATGTCACAAGCGGTATAAGCGCATACAGCGCCGAGTTTATCAGCATTATCAGCTTATACTGAATGACAGGATCGGGGCAAAGCATGGCAGGTATATACGGTATTCCACGCAAAAAACCGCCTATGCTGTCTACTGCAGGCATTATCTCCGTCCAGTCCCTGCCGAGAAAAACTGCCGCCGCAGAAGCACCGGCGAACTCTTCTTCAAGAGACATCACCTGCAAAAACATACCGAGTGCCGAAGCGAAGACAAAAAAGGTAAAGTACACAAGAAGCGACATCCCTTTTTCGCCCTTTTTACCGTAGAAAGTATTAAGTCTGCTCAAATGTCGCTCCTCCTTCCTTTTGTTTTTGCTTTACCGCATTACGAATAAAGGCTGATGCCAAGCATATTGTTTATCACCTGGAGAATAAGCAGCATTGCAAGAACAGTACAGAATGAGAATGCAACGGAGTAGAAAAGTCCGGGTCTTCCTGCCGCCTCAATTCTGCAAAGAATGCTGTCATAGCTCTCGCTTGAATATTGCTGTTTTATACTTTTTATCTTTTTAAGCATGGTCTTAAAATAGAAGTAATTGAAAAACATCAATATAAACATATTTATTGCCATTGCGGCGGCAATAGAAGCATAATAAATCAGCGTTCCTGCACCGTTATCGTTTTGGGCAAATTCAAAGCTGTTCATCATTATTATCCTCAGCTCGCTGAAAAAGAAGAAAACCGCCGTCATAATGACTCCGAAAAGGTTCATCTTGCGATAAAAGCAATGCAGAGGAAACAGAAGAAATGCTGCAAAGTTCATCTTCATTATCTTGCCGTGCTTGATAAACTCACGGAAGACAGGAAGATAATAATAGCCGTTCTTTCCGACAAATTTTAACATCTCCGCAGGCGTGACTCCGTCAACCTCGCCCATATCCTTCTCCTGTTCAAGCAGGCGTTTATTCATAATCTCACGGTATTCATCGTAGCTCTCTGCGTGAATTACCTCAAACTGAGAATCGTTTTCTTTCCTTTCGTTCTGAGCAATCTCTATATTTTCAAAATGCTCTTTGAGCTTCTGGGATTCACCCTTCCACTCAAAAGCACCGTGCTCAGCCGAATGAACACAGAGTCCGACTCTGTGCCAACATTCTTTATGATACGGCGTGCCGCATTCGGGACATACCACTATATCTTCATCGTCAAAGAACTTCATGTCGCAAACGGCGCATTTTTCATTTCTAAACTGATCGTGCATTATGCTTTTCCTTATTGTCGATTTAATAGGCGAATATATTTAATATATTATATCACATT
>JAEDNF010000068.1 GCA_016302655.1 Oscillospiraceae bacterium
TTCGCTTGCAAGCGCGCTCACGACGCTTCGCTCTCGCTACCAACTTTTTGCGGTTAATATGTGCTTTTAATATGTTGGTGAAATGTTCTACAAGCACAACCGTTAAATCCCGCCGTCAGTCAAACCTCCGCAACGCAGTTAGATTTCCAAAGGCGGAATTAGGTCCAGCGTTACGCTGGCTTATTTGGATTCGGCTTCGTCGTGAACGGTTCTGTTCTCGGCAATGCTGCTCTTTAAAACACGGATCTTGGTTCTGTCTGAGCCCGTCTCAATAAGTACCGTATCATCGGTTACTCTGAGCACTCTGCCTATGATGCCGCCGGTTGTAACAACTTCATCTGCAACCTCAAGATTGTCGAGCATTTCTTTCATCTTCTTACTGCGCTTCTTCTCGGGTCTGATGATGAGGAAATAGAAAATCACTATCATAAGAGCAAGAGGGATAAGCATTGTAAGGATGCTTAAAATATCCGTTCCGCCCTGTGTTGCGGGCTTTCCGCTGCCGTTGCTTGTTAATAATGTCAGTAAATCGGTCATTGTTGTATTCCTTTCTTATTTGGAGCGTTTGCTCTACTTATTATAACCTAAAGATAATTCAAATGCAAGCGTTTTGCCCGAATTATTCAAATCTTATATCGGTAAAGCCGAGTTTTTCAAGCTCATCTCTGCATTTTTTGATATCATCGGCTGAAAGCTTTGAGCTGCCGGTTATTCCAACCGATATTTCCGCTTCGCCTACCGTCTTTTTAACAAGAGTAAATACCTGCTTTACTCCCTCTGCCGCACTCTTGTTTACGGCGGTTGTCTTGTCCGACGATGTCTGCAGATTCTTTCCGAGTAATGAAGTGTCCATAGTTACAAGGACTCTGCAATCTTTCATCTTGTCCTTTGACGACCATATCTCAGCCGTGCCGTCGTAGGTGTTCACATTCATTGTAAGAAGCTCGCCGGCTTTTATCTCAACCGTAGCAGACGCATTTTCCGCTTTTGCCTTCTCACCGCAAGCCTGAGCAAGCGCCGCAAGCTTGTCGCTCCTGTTTGCAGACTGTACATCCTTTGAAAGAAGAGAGTAATCGTACGCCTGGAAGTTGGGGAAGATGGTGTTCTCAAGCTCTATATCCGTAAATCCTGCCTTTGCAAGCTCGGCGCATATTGAAGCGTAGTAGTTTACCGCATCTTTGGAATAGGGCGTTGTCCAAGGCTTTCCGCCGTTATCTGCGGCGGCGTCAAGCCAGCTCCAGTTGCCGTCGGTAATTATATATCCTGCGTTGTCAAACAGATACGGAGTCTTTCGGTCGTACAGCGTGGTTATCGATGCAACGGGTGTCAACCCAATGTCGTTGCACGCCTTAACTATCTGCTGAGCTGTCAACTTACCCTTGTTTACATCGGTATTATCCTTCACGGTACTGAGTGCCGACTTGTAAAGCAGTTCTCCTGTTGTATTCTTAAGCATGAATACTGCCGTATTATATCCGCTGTCTTTAAGCGTTGTAAGCTGTTTTTTAAGCGCACTCTCGCTCTGGAGCGCCGTATTGGGAACCAAAGCCGCGTATAAGGCTTTGTTCTGCGTCGGATCATCCTGAGGCTTTTCGGTAGTAGTCTGCTGTGACGATTCTGTTGATGTGCCGTCCGAAGAAGTGTCATCGCCTGAAGATTCGGGCGGTATCCATACCGGCTCGCTTACCGCAGAGCTGTTCTGATTATCTCCGCCGAAGAACTTCAGCAGCGGCGAGGCTACCGAATAACCGATAAAAACCAGCGCACCTAAAATTATTACGAAAAGCACTCCTTCAAAAATCTTTCTGCCTGTGCTTTTGCGCCTCTTGTACAGATTTTTTCTTGTTCTCTTGACTTTAAAACCGTTTTTTCTTCTCATAGTTTTCCGCATCCTTATCTCAGATAGCGCCTGTATTGTATCCTGTCAGCGCATAAAAAGCAAGCGACATAATTCCTATAAATACCATCATTATCGGCATTCCTCTGAAAGCCTCGGGGATAAGCGGTGAGTTAAGACGGTCGTTTGCAATATGCAGGAAGAATACCGCAATAAAGAAGCCTGCCGCTATTCCGACTCCGAAGCCCATATACGAAAAGAAATCTCCGTGATAAGTCGTATTCAAAAACAACGCACCGAGTACAGCCGCATTGAATACGGACAAGTGGACATATTTCTTTATGTTTCTGAATATTTTCGGCATAAACCGCCATATAATGAGCAGGCTTCCCGTATATACTATGCTCACCACCACTGTGTATATAAGCGGCATAACGACATAGAAATACTGCCACTGGGCAAGCCAGCCGTCAATAAAATATGTGATACAGCTCGAAATGACGATAACATATGTTATGCCGGCTCCGAGTCCGAATATACTCTCCTTCTTTCTCGAAGCGTAAAATGCTACGCTTGTGCCGAGCGCACGGGAGAATATTGCATTTTCAACAAACATCGCAAGCATTGCGGCGTTAATAAATAATAACAGTTTATCCATTCTGCCGCTCCTTACTTCTCATTGCCGCTTTGCAAAGCAGGTGTGGCGTCATTTTTCGCCTGTGATGATTTGTGATACACCTTTACCGCTTCTGCGTTTTGCTGTGCGGCGTTTTGTTTTATTCTGCGGTTGCGCAGATAATTATAAAGCGCTCTGAATGTTCCTGCCATTATTCCGACAAGGATAAATCCGCCGAAAGGCGACTCAAATGCGGCAATGCTGAAATCAAACAGCTTAATGCCTGCTAATGTGCCGAAGCATATCACCTCTCTGAATCCGCCCGTAAGCACGCATATCACCGAAAAACCGGCTATAAAGAACAGCACATCCACTATCATTTTAAGCCTGTTTTCAAGATAAAAGCGGCTCTCGGTCTTTGAGAATATAAGCGCATTGGTGATAATAAGCGGCATATATATTCCGATAAGCTCAACCGTAAGCGGAAACATCTGCTCGAGCAAAAGCACGGCGGGGATATAATAGACCGAGCCTACAACCGCATATATAATTACTCTGAGGGTATAAACGATTTTCTTCGGTATAAAAGAACAGGTCACTATCGTAAGAAAAGATATTAAGGCAAACGCTATGGCGATAACCACGCCCTTTTTAAAGGTGGTCGCAGCGATTATAACCGGTGCGTTTACTATACCTGTCATCAGCACAACATTCTGTTTTGCAAGACCGTCAAAAAGATCACGGGTAAACTTGAAGTTACTTTTGCGTGTCTTCAGCGGCTTCATCTGTTTTGCCTGAGCCATCCTGCGCCTCCTTTGCGTTTATTTCCGAATTACCGGCATTATCGGCGATTTGCGCCGAAGGTTTTTTGCGTTTTTTTACAGCGTCGCTTATTTTATCCGAAATGCTCTCATATATCGGCTTTTTATGACGCTTTACCTTTGTCACCTTGTTGTCGATGGGAGGCATATTATAATTCACGGGTTCTATCATTATCTCCTGAGTATCCGTAAGAGCAGGCGTCTTTCCCTGCTTTGCGTCCTTCGACATTCGCTCAAACGAGCCTAAGTTGAGCCTCAGATATCTTATAAGCTGTTTTGTCTTTGTCACTATCATAAACCACAGCTTATCAAGATACAGCGATAATGCATTTACTATAAGAAGCGAGAACACAAATACGCCCTCGATATTTGCGGTATTTCTGAAAATGACGGTTATCGTGCCGAGCGCTATTCCGTACAGCACTCTGCCGCCGTTTGTAAGAGGCAGCGTCTGCGGATCGCTTGCAAGGAATATGAAGCCGAACAGCACAAATCCGCTTATAAAACGGAATACCGTACTGTCGATCGCCGGCTGTACATCTGTCGTTAAATAAGACAGTACGCCTATTACCGCCATACCGCTTACAGTAGCCGAAAGAGATACGCTCCTGCGGCAGATAAGGCAGACTGCGCTTACTATAAGCACCAGTATGTGAGTAGTTCCTATAGGCCCTGCAAACTGTCCCATCAGTATCTCAAGGGGAGAGAGCGAAGGCATTGCGCCGTTCTTTATAAAACTGCTCTCAATACTGCTGACGAGCGTTCCCGTGTCGCCGAACAGCTCGGGATGTGCGCCGAACTGAGGATACATCAGCACCTGCGTAGGATAGCAGATTATAAGAAAGGCTATGGCAACCGCCGCAGGATTGAAAATATAATTGTCCTTGCCGCCGAAAATGTGCTTTACGGTAATGGCAAGCACCGCACCGATAACAACTATATAATACTCCACACTTGCCGGGAGCATCAGCGCAAGCGCCATTCCGTAAGCAATGGTGGACAGATCCTTTACGCCGTATTCCTTCTTTGAAAGAAAACAGCCTATCATATCGGTAAGTATACAGCAAAGAACCGAGCAGGCGCAAACAGCCACCACTCTCCAGCCCGAAAAGCAGGTAGCTATTACAGTTATCGCCAGCATAAATAGAATCTGGTCGCCGTATATGCTGCGTGCTTTACGCAGTTTTTTCGAAGCCGCCTCTTTTGCCATAAGCAAAGGTGCGTCTTCTATCTTTTTTAACAACTCTTCATTTGTCGGTCTGTTCATTTATCAGATATGTCCTTTCAGACTTAATGCGGTTTTTGCCGCACAGGATATCACCCGTCACATATAATAATATACAACGGTCATTTATATTCGGTATAAACACGGAGGTGCAGTTATGCGTATAGATACGCTTGCAGGAAACACGGTAAAAATCACTCTCGAACCATCCGATATGGACGGATGCAATATAAAGTACGAGGATATCTCGGGGCGCTCTCACGAAACCGAGCTTGCCCTGTCACGCCTTATTTCATCCGTCTGCGAAAAGCACGGTCTTAAGCTGTCGGGAGAGAGACTTCTTGTAGAGGCGTTTCCCAAATGCGACGGAGGCTGTACGCTCTATGTCTCCTGCCTTAAAGGCGCAAGACAAAAGCCGCCAAAACCGTCCTGCGAAGATAACCGTACCGTGATATGCTCGGGCAGACTCAGCGATATCGCCGCCCTTTGCCGTATCCTCCGTAAAAAAAGAGAAAAGGCGTCTTTATATCACGATCCAAAAACAGACAGCTACCGTCTGGTCATATACGCCTGCAAAAACGCAGTTAAGCATATCGCTTCGGAATATACCGAAATTATCGGCAGCGGAAAAGCCGCCCTTTGCGATACGGAAGAATACTTCAGGCTGATAACGCCGACAGCGCCGGAAACTATCTCCGACTGCTTTTAGCGTATCAGGTCTGCCGCCGACTTCATATCAGCCGCTTTAAACAGATATGTTCCTGCTACCAGCACATTTGCTCCGGCAGACTTTGCTATAGCGGCTGTATCTGCATTGATTCCGCCGTCTACCTGTATGTTCATCTGCTCAAAGCCGTTTTTACTGCAATATTCCCGCAGTTGTTTTACCTTTTCGGCACACTCCGGGATAAAGCCCTGTCCGCCGTAGCCGGGTTCGACCGTCATAACAAGCACCATATCGCACAGCTCAAGATACGGTATACATTCTTTCCAATCGGTATCGGGCTTTATTGCAAGTCCCGAGCGCATACCGCACCGCTTTATCTCAGCGAGGTTTTCTTTAGTGTCGCCCTTGCTCTCAAGGTGTATAGTCAGCATATCGCTGCCTGCGTCGGCAAAAAGAGGTATCAGCCTTGTAGGATCGTTTACCATAAGATGCGTATCAAAATACATATCGCTTACTCGTCTTATTGCCTTTACCACATTGTTTCCGTAGGTTATATTGTCAACAAATACGCCGTCCATAACATCTATGTGGAGCCAGTCAATGCCCGATGCATCGGTACGGGTGATCTCTTTTTCTATATTTGCAAGATCACTCGCAAGCATTGACGCCGAAATAATAGTTTTCATTGTTTCTCCTCTGCACGGCTGTTCAGCCGTACGAAAAATCTACTTATTCATTATAATGATATATCATAACCGCTTTTTCGTCAAGTAAATGCAAAACATTAATCGAAATTTCCCCGAATTATACAAAAAATCAAGCAATAATGCCCGTTTTATAGGCAAATTGCGTGTCGATAAATGCGCATTAATACAGTATCTGCAGTATTTTTTGCCTTATCCCTGACGGTATTTATACCGATGTCAGCTTCTCCAAAAAGTCTATATTTACATTAATAGATTATTTTCTAAAACCCCATCCCCAAACCCCTTCCCCTCGGGAAGGGGCTATTTATCGGGGGCTATCGCCCCTCGTCCCTATTGGGGGCTTCGCCCCTCAACCCCATTTTTTATTAACAAAGAGGTTTATCTACAGTCTGTCGATGGTATTTATACCATCTTTTACTATGATAAATCGCTGTCGTTTAAATTTTTGCATTTTTTCACGAAAATAAATTCAGATGTCGGCGAATAAACCGCAATAATCGTATGTGATTCTTCCGATTTTGCAAGAAGTTTAAACAGAACTTGCACAATGATAGTTGTGCTGTGGCACAAAAGGCAATAAAAGCGGTTGACCTTTAACTGTCGGGGTAGTACAATACAGATAAAGAAAAATAAACGGCAACGGCGCAGGACAAGGTGTTCTGCGCCGTTTTGTCAAACAGGAAAGGACGAAGTAAAAATGTATAAATGCAGTTTAGAGAGAATGAAGGATAAGATAGCTACTTTCAGCAAATTCGGCGACGCAGGTCACGGCGGAATCACCCGTTATTCGCTGTCACCCGAAGCGCTGATGGCGAGAAATGAATTTATCAAGCGTATGAAGGCGATAGGTGCAGAGATAGAGATCGACGATGTGGCAAACATCTATGCTACGCTTCCCGGCACCGATCCCGACGCAAAGCGTATAGTAATGGCTTCGCACTGCGACTCGGTAAAGAACGGCGGCAACTACGACGGTATTCTCGGCGTTATGTCCGCTATGGAGGTTCTTGAAACGGTAGCAGAGCAGTCAATTCCTCACAAGCATCCGCTGACAGCAATGATATGGACTAACGAAGAAGGCTCGCTCTATCCGCCTGCCATGATGTGCTCGGGTATTGTCTGCTACGACTATCTGCCCGAAGATATCAGAGCAAAGTTCAAGTATGAAGATATGATGCAGTCAAAGAGTATTCTTGACAACACCGGCACATTCGGCGAGGCTCTTGAAAAATCGGGCTTCAAGGGCGACAAGAAGTACCGTCTTTCTCCCGAAAAATATCTGTATATGTTTGAAACTCATATCGAGCAGGGACCTATCCTTGAAGACGCAGGAAACGATATCGGCGTTGTAGACTGTGTTCTGGGTATGTTTAACTACAGGCTGAAGTTCTACGGTCAGACTACTCACGCAGGCACATTCCCGATGCCTAAGCGCCGTGACGCATTCCTTGCCGCTTCACAGGCTCTTTGCTATCTGCACGAAGAGATAGACAAGCTCGGCTACAGCGACCTTGTTTACACAACGGGCGAAGTTGTATGCCATCCTTGCGTACATACCTGCGTACCCGACTTTTTCGACTTCTCGTTCGATTCACGCCACGAAGACCCCAAGGTACTTGAAAAGGTGCTTGCCATTGTCAAGTCCTGCGAAGAGAAGACATGGGCAGGCTGTACCTGCAAGGTTGAAAAGGCATGGAATCGTGACACGGTATACTGGGATAAAAAGCTCGTCGGATATGTCAAGCAGGCCGCTGAAGAATGCGGCGTAAAGCACCAGTACATTCACTCCGGCGCAGGACACGACGCACAGTTTGCCGCATATATGCTGCCTACTACAATGATATTTGTACAGTCCAAGGACGGCCTTTCGCACTGCGAGCCGGAATACTCAAGCCCCGAGCATTGCACCGAGGGCGCAACGGTAATGCTGAACGCCGTTCTCAAGGCAGATAACGATTAATTGTGATATCTACGACCACTTCTTTTTTTGGTATATTTCCTGACTGATTTTGCTTTGTTTATTATGATTTGCACCTGCTTTTTGC
>JAEDNF010000069.1 GCA_016302655.1 Oscillospiraceae bacterium
TCCGCTGTCAGCGTACCCGAAAGATAAAGCCTGAGAAGAATTCGATTCTTCTCAGGCTTTCTTGTGATTTCTATACGCTATTTGCATTTATCCGTTCGTTTTGTTTTTCTTATTGCCTGCATTGCAACAGCCGTTACAGCTGTTACAATTACCACAGCAGTTTTTTCCTCGCTTGCGGTTTATTATGCAGAATATCACCGCACCGATGAAAGCGGCGGCAATAAGTATGATAAGTAATATATCAACAGCATTCATTCAACCGACTCCTAACGCAAGACCGATAAGGCGGACAACAAGAGCCGCCGCCCATGCAATTGCGCATTGCCATATTACGACGCCTGCCGCCCATTTTACGCCGAGCTCTCTTTTTATTGAAGCTATTGCCGCAACACAGGGCGTGTACAGCAGCGAAAATACAAGCAGAGAAGCTGCGGTAAGAGAAGTCATAGCTGCGCCGACTCCGCCGCTGTAGAGTATCTCAAGAGTTGATACTACACTTTCCTTAGCGATAAATCCGCTTGCAAGAGATACGATTATACGCCAGTCTCCGAGCCCGAGCGGAGCCATTACAGGAACAAGCACTCCGGCTATCGAGGCAAGTATGCTGTCTTCCGCATTCGCAACCATATTGAGCTGTAGGTCAAAGCTCTGTAAAAACCATACCACCATAGTAGCTATCAGAATAACGGTGAATGCCTTCTGCAGAAAATCCTTTGCCTTTTCCCATAAAAGCTGAACGACATTTCTGAGTCCGGGCAAGCGGTAGTTGGGAAGCTCCATTACAAACGGAACGGCTTTTCCTTTGAAAAGCGTGCTCTTATACAGACAAGCGGCAAGTATGCCGAATATTATTCCGAGAAGATAAAGCCCTATCATTATAAGTCCGCCTTGCTTTGGGAAAAAGGCGTTTACGAAGAATGCATAGATAGGCAGTTTTGCGGTACAGCTCATAAACGGAGTAAGAAGTATAGTCATTTTTCTGTCCCGTTCGCTCGGGAGCGTGCGTGTTGCCATTACCGCAGGAACGGAACAACCGAATCCTATGAGCATAGGCACAATGCTTCGTCCCGATAATCCTATCTTACGAAGCAGTTTATCCATAAAAAACGCAACTCTTGCTATGTATCCGCTGTCTTCAAGAATTGACAGGAAGAAAAACAGCGTAACTATTACGGGCAGGAAGCTAAGCACGCTTCCTACGCCGGAAAATATTCCGTCTATGATAAGACTTCGTATTGCAATGTTGACATTTGCGTCTGCAAGAGCAGTATCGGTCAGCTCGGTAAGCCACGATATTCCGTACTCCATAAGCCCCTGAAGCCATGCACCTATGACATTGAAGGTAAGCCAGAACACCAGCCCCATAATAAGAATGAATGCAGGAATTGCTGTATATTTGCCTGTCAGTATGCTGTCAAGCCTGCGGCTCCTGATATGCTCTTTGCTCTCTGTAGGCTTTGTTACGGTTTCTTCGCACAGCTTCTTTATGAAAGAAAATCTCATATCGGCAATGGCGGCGCTTCTGTCAAGGCCACGCTCTTTTTCCATCTGGACTACGATATGTTCCATCATTTCTTTTTCGTTTTTATCGAGCTTCAGCTGATCGATAATAAGTGCGTCGCCTTCGATAACCTTGCTTGCGGCAAATCTCGGCGGCAGACCGTACTCTTTTGCGTGGTCTTCTATCAAATGGCAGATGCCGTGTATACAGCGGTGTACCGCACCGCCGTTTTCGGTGTTGTCGCAGAAGTCCTTGCGGACAGGTCGCTCCTGATATTTAGCAATATGTACGGCGTGTTCAATAAGTTCTTCTATGCCCTCGTTCTTTGCGGCTGATATAGGAACAACGGGAACGCCGAGCATCTCCTCCATTGCGTTGACATAGATACCGCCGCCGTTTGCCGAAAGCTCGTCCATCATATTGAGAGCCACTACCATAGGGATGTTCATTTCGATAAGCTGCATTGTGAGATACAGATTGCGCTCGATATTGGTGACATCTACAATGTTGATAATTGCGTGCGGTTTTTCGTTAATAACAAAGTTTCTTGATACTATCTCTTCGCCTGTATAGGGAGACATTGAGTATATGCCGGGCAGGTCTGTTACTACAGTATCGGGATGGCTTTTAATCTCTCCGTCCTTTCTGTCAACGGTAACTCCGGGGAAATTGCCGACATGCTGTTTTGAACCGGTAAGGCGGTTGAACAGGGTGGTTTTTCCGCTGTTCTGATTTCCGACCAGAGCAAACTTCATTACCGTTCCATCGGGCAGCGGTGTGCCGTCGCCTTTAAGGTGGAATTTACCGCCTTCTCCGAGTCCCGGATGGGCAGAGTTTTTCTTATCCTTTTTCTTTACTTCTGTTACTTTTGCAGTAACCGGCGTAACTTCGATCTGCTCGGCATCTGCAAGCCTTAAGGTAAGCTCATATCCGTGAAGCCTCAGTTCAACCGGATCTCCCATAGGCGCATATTTTACAACGGTTATCTCAGTACCGGGTATTATTCCCATATCGAGAAAATGCTGCCGCAGTGCGCCGTCTCCGCCGAGCTTCTCGACTCTGGCGGTTTCTCCTGTCTTTATGTCCTTCAGTGTGTTCATAACATCCTCCGTGTTATACGGTAAGGTAAATTATTTTCAGAGAGGTGCTTTTTATCTGAAATATTCCTCTCCGAGAATTTCTGTAAATTTAGGTTTAACACCCGTCTTGTTGTCAATGTGACCGTAGTTCTGACACATATCGTAGCTCGGCAGTGTGTTGCCTTCAACAAGTACGGGACGCTCGGGCGTAATTGCTACATCCCAGCCGACATATCCGACCTGCGGCACAACGAGAGCCGCTTTTTTGCACATTTCGACCGCCTCGTCAAACATAGGTATCTTGAAGCCGTTGAACTGTGTTCCTGTGAACGGATGTTTTTCATAATATACGCCTGTAGCGTCGCAGTAGGCGTTCTTGCGTATCACTCCGTCAGAACCGACAGAAACATACATTCCGCCGCTGCAGATATTGTCTACGCAGTTATTTCCGTTGCTCATACGGACAAGAGCATACATAAAATGCACCTCTTCGTTATGCAGAAGAGTAACCATTCTTATTGTATTTATAGAAGACGGACTGAGCTTGTCCATCTGTTCATTCTGCCGTATCGTTTCTTCTACGAGATACTGACCGTTGTCTTTCAGCCGTTTGTATAGTTCTTCAAAATCGGTATCGGGAGTGATGGTTTCTTTTGTTATGCCTTCGCCTCCGAACTGATTTGTAGGCTTTGCAAATACGGTTTCACGGTTTTCACAGAACTTTTTAAGCGCATTTGCGTCACATTCTTCCAGGTTTATAAAATCTCTTCCTATGTAGCTTTTAAAGGCTTCGTCAAACTCCGCCTTGTTATCGAATATATGAAAATATGTGCGGTCGTTGCATCGTTTTGATATCGTTATATTGTCGTTCATTGTCATGAATGTCCGTCGGTTCTTACCTTTAATATTGGCAAAGCCGAAGACTCTGTAATCCATATATCCGACTGAATAGCGAAAGATACACCATATCATATCGAAAAACATAACAAATCTGTTTTTGCCGGTTTCTTTATGGATTATGCCGATATAGCCGAACATACGCTTGAAGCTTCCTGCAAACAGTCTGCGCAGAAAAGTTTTGATTTTAGTCATTTATAGGATACCTCTTTTTCAGAATCTCAGAATTTTTGATACTATCTTGTATATTATCTTTTTAAGCGGCGTGGTAACAAGCTCTTTTTCTCTGGGAGTCAGTCCGAGTAGCCACACCGAAACAATGAATACAAGTATATAGACACAGCCCCAGATAAGTATGCCAAGATACCCTGTTACATGAGCAAGACACGCTATCAGTACAGCCGCTATTGCAGGGAGTACAAGGGAGGGGAGCAGTGCTGTTATTCTTCGCCAGAATCTCGGTATATCAAGACCGATATATTTGTTGTAGTACCAGTTCATAATAAGTCCGTTTCCGATGAATACGGGAATGGCTGTACCTATTGCAACGCCGATGGAACCGAACCAGGCACACAGCGGTATGCTGATAATTATATTCAGCACCGCTACAAGTACATATACTATAGACCTGAACTTATGCATATTCTTTGCACGCAGTATCTCAATGCCGAGATTCTGTATGCTTGGGAGTATCGTCGGAATAAACAGCAGAATGGCAATCAGGAAGGCGTTGGCATTTGCTTCGCCTGCCCATTGCAGTACAAAAGGATAGCCGACAGCCACAAAGCCTAACAGTATCATTGTCAGTATTATGAACTGGAATCGTCCTACCCTGATAAACAGATCGCTTATCTGCTTGTTCGGAACTTTGTTTGCGACCATCTGGTGGACTTTGGGAGTGAGTATACCCGAGAAAGTGGTTGCCATTGACATATAATAGATATTAAGCTGTGAGGCAACATTATAGGTTGCAACTTCGCCCGAGCCGTGCATCCACGCAAGTAGGAGCTTGTCAACGCTCCAGTTGAGCTGGTCGACTACAATACCGATAAATACCCAGCCGGTAAACTTGAACATCGACTTCAACAGCTTGAAGTCAAAATCACGGAAGTAGAACCGTATATCAAGCTTCTTTTTGCAGTATATGATATTCATTACACCGGAAAAGACGGTGAAAGCAAGGCTCATATACGCTATAGCTTCAGACCTTAGCCCAATCATCAGCATAGGTATGATAAGCAAAGGATTAATGACGGATTTTACAATGGCGAGCAGTTTAAGGAAGATATAACGCTCGTTGACCATTGTGTTTGATTCAAACACGCTGAGAGGGAAGCTCACAGCCGCAGTGACCGTCATTATATACATCAGCCTTACGGCAAGCTCAATCTCGTTTTCTGTAAGCTTATCACCGAAGGCAAGACGGGGATTAGCGGCAATGGTGCATCCGACAATAAGCACTACAACACCGATAATGCTGTATATTACCATGAACATTCCGTTCAGCTTTGCCATATTGTATTTGTCGCCGGCCTCTTTATATCTCGTGTAGAACCTTGTATATGCGCTTCCGAGACCGAAGCTGAAAAGATTGAGGTAAGATACCATCGGAAGAACAATCGAATAAACACCGTATTCGCTTTGTCCCAGGCGCTCGATCATTATCGGAGTATAGACAAGAGAGACTATAGTTCCGAGTATCAAAGACAGATATGAAAGAAGTGAGCCGGTTTTTATCTGATCAAATTTCATCTGTAAATATCCTGTAATTCCGTTTATATTATCAATAGTACTTCAACTTAACATTCTACCATATTTCTGCGGTTTTGTAAAGACGAATAATGACAAACTTTCTGTTTGGCGGCGAAATAACCGAAAATTGTTTCAGCACTCATAAGAAAGGTATTCATCATCCGCCATATAATAGTTGTATAGGGAGTAGCTGAAAAAAAGATTTCGTCTTTTTACACAAATAATAAAATGCTGTATTAGGCAAATTTAATAAAATCATCATAAACACATTTACTATCAGCTGAAAATGTGCTATAATGTTCAAGAATTAGTTTGACCATTGTCCGTAAGGAGTCAATATATACCGTAGAGGCGTGGGAAAGGTTGGTTATTTGTTATGAAGATCAAGAGCTTACTTATTATAGTGCTTGCGTGCTTTGTTATTATTCCGTCGGTTGCATTTGCTTGCGTTGCCAATATTCAGATGAATGATCTGGCACTCAAGAATTACAGAAACACGGCAATGACGATGGCTGAAAAGCAGTCGTTCAACATCACGCAGTATTTCCGTTTGCTTTCTGCAAGCGCACAGCAGATCGCCGACAATCCCGACTTGCTTGATATAAGCACGAAGAACGATGTGCCGACTTCCCGTCCTCTTGAGATTTTTTCCGAAATCAGCAAGCAGGGCAATTTCGAAGGCTCTTCAACCGCTAACGAAAATGTACGCATAAACCGTATTATGATAGTTGACAATGCTACATACAAGCCTGTAGCATATACCGATAACGGTACCGATTTCCCGGATGTAAGCGATAATATGGTAAGCACTCTCAAGAATATCTGCGCTCGCAAAGACGGTGAGATAACCATATATTCTTCGGATGTGTATACTCAGTTCAGTGACAACGATTCTGCCAAGGATGATCCTCTGTTTGAAAAATCAACAGAAGTAAAGCTTGTTACAAAATATAAAAAAGGAGATTATTCGGTAGTTATTTTCTTTAACGGAAATGCCCTCAAGGCATATACTACTTCATCTCAGTTTGCAAACAACAGTGACCTTATTCTCATAGACTCTAACGGCTCTATTATGCACAGCAGCTATAGAGGAAATATTGCCGATAATCAGTTTAAGGATTACGCCAAGTTTACTCAGAACGCAAAAGAGAATACGCCTACACAGGTAGACAACTACAGAACAGATTCACAGAGCAAACCCTCTATAGGATATGCTATAAAGCTTCCTGCAATCAATGAGGGCGAGGATAGCTGGACGCTTGCTGTATCGGCTGAAACAGAAAAGGCTTACATTCAGTCGGGCGACGCAATGGGCAAGATAGTCGGAACTATAGTATTTGTATCGATTCTCTTCATTGCAGGCGCAATAGTAATCGTATTTATCATAACAAAGCCTATCAAGATGATTGAAGAAACGCTTGTAAAGGTTCACAGAGGCGACCATGAGGCTCGTATCAATGTTATAGCAAATAACGAATACGGTGAAATTGCCCGTACCTTCAACGACCTTATCGATGATATCGTAGTAAGTGAAGGCAGATACCGTACCATTATCGAGATGTCCGATAATATCATATTTGAGTGGAACTTCAAGTCTAACGATGTATTCTTCTCAAATAACTTCAACAAGAAGTTCAGCTACCGTGCTCCGTCCGACCACTTCGGAGACAGCTTCCTGCTTAAAGTTAAGGTTCATCCCGAGGATAACGAGCGTTACCACAAGGATCTCGAAAAGCTGTCAAAGGGCGAAGAGTTTACAGGAAACGAATATCGTTGGAAGAATATTTACGGCGACTATATCTGGATACTGCTCCGTACAGCTACTATCCGTGACAGAGAAGGCAATATAGCTAAGATAGTCGGTGTTATTGTTGATATAGACCGTGCTAAGAAGAGTGAAAAGCTTCTTACCGAAAGAGCAAGCTACGACAGCCTTACCGGTCTTTATAACCGTGAATCCATTGAGCGTACCATCGACAATGAAATCGAGCTTATCAATGTACGCAAGAGCGAGTTTGCTATTCTGTTCATTGATGTTGACGACTTCAAGATCTACAATGATAAATACAGCCATGCAACAGGCGACCAGGTGCTTAAGTTCGTAGCAAATACCATAAACTTCATTATCAAGGGATTCGGTACAGCCGGCCGTTACGGCGGAGATGAGTTTGTTGCCTGCATCAGAAATGTAGAAACAAACGAACCTACCCGTGTTGCAAGAGATATCCTTGCAGGACTTAAGGAAGGCTTTACATCCGATAACGGCGACAAGCTCTCGGTCAATGCAAGTATCGGTATTTCGGTAATCAAAGACGCTTCGCTGCACGTTGATGAAATTATCGGTATGGCCGATGACGCAATGTACAAGATCAAGAAGAACGGTAAGTCGAATTTCGGCATACTCAATAAAGACTCTGTTCCCGATATCCCCGATTCGGTTGATGAAGAAGATGTTCTCGGAGGAAGCGATACTTCTGAGATCACAGAATAATTCGTTAAAACGGAAGTGCTGTTTCTACAGCACTTCAGCTTGTTGAAAAAGTATTTTTCGACAAGCTGTCAGACTTCGAGAAACACACGCAGACACTGTGATTGTCCTTGCGGTCAATCACCAAACGCACAAAAATTAATTTTCGTGCGTTTGTAAGAGGATTCAATTAGAAAGAGTCACCGTCGGCGTACAAAGG
>JAEDNF010000070.1 GCA_016302655.1 Oscillospiraceae bacterium
CCTGCCGCCTCACAGCCGATAAGTCTTACGCTCTTGTCTTCTATGAAATGATAGAACGAACCCATAGCGTTTGAACCGCCGCCTACGCAGGCAAGCACCGCATCGGGCAGTCTTCCCTCTTTTTCGAGCATCTGCTGTTTTGTTTCTCTTGATATCACAGCCTGAAAATCACGGACTATAGTCGGGAACGGATGAGGTCCCATTACCGAGCCGAGACAATAATGAGTATCGTCTATTCTTTTTGTCCACTCACGCATTGCTTCGGAAACTGCGTCTTTGAGCGTCGCCGTGCCCGATTTTACGGGAATTACCTCTGCGCCGAGCAGCCTCATGCGGTATACATTAAGAGCCTGTCTTATTGTATCCTCTTCGCCCATAAATACTACGCACTCCATACCGAGAAGAGCCGCCGCTGTTGCGGTTGCAACACCGTGCTGACCTGCTCCCGTCTCTGCTATAAGGCGTGTCTTGCCCATCTTTTTTGCAAGGAGCGCTTGTCCGAGTACATTGTTTATCTTATGCGAACCGGTATGATTTAAATCCTCTCTCTTGAGATATATTTTTGCGCCGCCGAGATCTTTTGTCATCTTCTCGGCATAATAAAGCCTTGACGGCCTGCCTGCGTATTCGTTAAGAAGCTCGGTAAGCTCCCTGTTGAACTCGGGATCGTTCTTATAGCGGTCGTAAGCCTGTTCAAGCTCTATTACGGCATTCATCAGCGTTTCGGGTATGTACTGACCGCCGTGTATGCCGAACCTTCCTTTTGGATTTGTCATTGTTATATTTCCTTTCTCACAGCGGCAACAAATGCCGCCATTTTATTTTTATCTTTACAGCCGTTTGTTTCAATGCCGCTGCTGACATCCACCGCATAAGGATCAAGTGCTGTTATTGCCTGTGAAATGTTTTCACAGCAAAGTCCTCCGGCAAGAAAATACGGTCTGTTTATATCCCCCAGTAACTTCCAGTCAAAATTTGTTCCGGTTCCTCCCTGTCCGGAGTCCAGAAGAACCATATCTGCACTGCTGTTATTTGCGGCACTTACATCGGCGGCACTATTTATGCTGAACGCCTTTATGATAGGCTTATCGGTAAGTTTGGACAGCCGTGATATATACTCCTCGTCTTCACTGCCGTGAAGCTGTGCTATATCTATTATACCACGAGACAGAATATATGCAACCGACTCGATCGGCGAGTTTACAAACACTCCCACCGCTTTGATATCCTCCGACAGCATTGCTTTAAGCTCTGCCGCCGTATCTACCGATACATACCGCCTGCTTTTGGGTGCGAAAACAAAGCCGATATATTCGGGGTGCAGTTCGTTTGCCCACTCGATATCGCACTTGCGTGATAGTCCGCATAGCTTTATTTTACTCATACGCTCTTGCCTTTCAGCTCGGCGAGCTTTGCTGTCTTGTCCTGCGCTCTCATAAGCGTTTCGCCTATCAGTACAGCGTTTGTGCCTGCCTCACGGAGCTTTTCGATATCCTCTGCCGTTTTAACGCCGCTTTCGGACACAAAGACGACATCTTCGGGAATTAACGCTCTCAGTCTCCTGCTGTTATCGGTATCAACGGTGAAATCCTTAAGATTACGGTTATTAACGCCTATTACTCTTGCACCTGCTCTTATCGCCGCTTTGGCTTCGTCCTCGTTATGAGTTTCGACAAGTGCCGACATTCCGAGCAAATCGCATATACCGATATACTGTTTAACCACGCTTTCGGGAAGTATGGAGCATATAAGAAGAACCGCAGATGCGCCGAGCAGTTTTGCTTCATATATCATATACTCATCGACCGTGAAGTCTTTTCTTATGCAAGGGATATTTACAGCTTCGGTTATTTCCTTCAGATAGCTGTCGCTTCCGAGAAACCACTTAGGCTCGGTCAGTACCGATATACAGTCTGCTCCTGCCGCCTCGTACTGCTTTGCAATATCGAGATAGGGAAAATCGGGAGCAATAATACCCTTTGAAGGAGACGCCTTCTTACATTCGCAGATGAAAGCGATATCATCTTTTTTCAGCGCTTTTTCAAAAGCAAAACTGCCTTTGGGCAAAGCAAGAGCCGCCGCCTTTATCTCATCTGCCGATCTTATTTTTTTTGCCGCACATACACGCTCTCTTGCGTATGCGGCAAGCTCGTCAAGTATAGTCATTATTCCTCCTCGGGACGGTTGCTGACTTCGATCATCTTATCAAGCACTTCAAGCGCTTTTCCCGAATCAATTATTTCAGCCGCAAGAGCTATACCGTCTTTCAGGCTGTCGGCTTTTCCGCCGATATAAAGAGCCGCACCTGCATTCATCAGCACAGCATTTCTCTTGTGTCCTTTTGCACCGCCGAGTATTTCACGGGTTATCTTTGCGTTATCCTGCGGTGTTCCGCCCTTGAGGTCGTCCTTCGTACAGCGTTCAAATCCGAAATCTTCGGGAGCGATGGTATAAGTCTTGAACCAGCCGTCCTTGAACTCGCATACAGTTGTAGGTGCGCTGAGCGAAATCTCGTCCAGCTTATCCTTGCCGTATACAACCATTCCACGCTTTACTCCGAGATTTATCAGTACCTGAGCCAGCGGCTCAACAAGATATTCGTCATATACGCCGAGCAGCTGCATTTTCGGGCTTCCGGGGTTAGTAAGAGGACCTAAGATATTGAACACGGTGCGGAATCCAAGCTCTTTTCTGATAGCTCCGACATATTTCATTGAGCTGTGATACTTCTGAGCGAAGAAAAAGCACATTCCTGCTTCATTAAGCAGTTCCACACAGCGCTTGGGGCTCTGCTGAATATTTACCCCGAGCGCCTCAAGGCAGTCTGCAGTTCCGCAGAGAGATGACGCCGCCCTGTTGCCGTGCTTTGCTACCTTCATTCCGCCTGCGGCGGCTACCAGAGCTGATGTTGTCGAGATATTGAAGCTATGCGCATTATCGCCGCCCGTACCGACTATCTCGAAGATATCCATACCGGTGTCTACCTTTGTTGCGTTGTCACGCATTGCGGCGGCACAGCCTGCTATCTCATCGATAGTTTCAGCCTTTGCGCTTTTTGTGGAAAGAGCCGCTAAAAAAGCCGCATTCTGAGTGGGAGTGGTATTGCCGCTCATTATCTCGTTCATTACCGTGTAAGCCTCATCGTAGCTGAGGTCTTCCTTGTTTACGATTTTTACAATTGCTTCTTTGATCATTGCCTTAATTCTCCTTTATAAAATTTCTTAACATCTGTTTTCCGTCGGGTGTCAGTATTGATTCGGGATGGAACTGTACGCCGTATACCGTGTACTCCTTGTGCTGTACCGCCATGACTTCGCCGTCGTCGGTCATAGCAGTTATTTTCAGGCAATCGGGCATCGTTGCCTTATCTGCCGCAAGCGAATGATACCTTGCAACAGCCGTTTTTTCGGGACAGCCTTTAAAAAGAAGCGAATCGGTATCAAGCTTTACCGTTGACTGTTTTCCGTGCATCAGCTGTTTTGCGTATGTAATTGTTGCGCCGTATGCCGCACATATAGCCTGATGGCCAAGACAAACGCCCAGGATCCGAAAATCTTTTCCGAGCTGTTTTATAACATCGATGATCACTCCGGCATTCTCCGGTCTTCCGGGACCGGGCGACAAAATAATTCTGTCGGGAGCAAGCTTTCTTATCTCCTCTACCGTCATCTCATCGTTCCTTATAACCTTTATATCCGGCTCTATCTCGCCTATCAGCTGATAAAGATTATATGAAAAGCTGTCATAGTTGTCTATAAGTAGTATCATACATCTGCCTCCTCAGCCATTTTAAGTGCATTGACTACCGCCTGCGCCTTGTTTATACATTCCTGATATTCCGTCTCGGGAACTGAATCCGCCACGATTCCTGCTCCGCTTCTCACAAACACCTTTCCGTTCTTCTTGTAGGCTATTCTTATTGCTATACAGGTGTCCATATTGCCTGTAAAATCTATGTAGCCTATTGCACCGCCGTATATTCCCCGCTTGTTATTTTCAAGCTCGCCTATAAGCTGGCAGGCTCTTATCTTCGGCGCTCCCGAAAGTGTACCTGCAGGAAGCACCGCCGATATAGCGTCAAGAGCGTCAAGGTCGTCTCTTATCTCTCCTCTTACGGTAGAGCCTATATGCATAACATGGGAATAATGCTCGACCGAGCGGAGCTTTTCAACCTCGACCGTACCGAACTTGCTGACTCTGCCGAGATCGTTTCTTCCGAGATCGACCAGCATATTATGCTCCGCAAGCTCTTTTTCATCCTTTAAAAGCTCCTCTTCAAGCGCCTTATCCTCTGCGTCGGTTTTTCCTCTCGGGCGTGTTCCTGCAAGCGGGAATGTGTGGAGGACTCCGTCTTCAAGCTTTACAAGCGTTTCGGGAGAAGCGCCTGCTACCTCGACATCGGTTCCCGAAAAATAGAACATATACGGAGAAGGATTTATCGTTCTCAGCATTCTGTAGGCGTTAAGCAGGCTTCCCTCAAACGGTGCCGAAAGTCTGTTCGACAGCACTATCTGGAAAATATCGCCCTCTTTTATATAGTGCTTTGCCTTTTCAACCATTTGGCAGTAGCTCTCTTTGTCAAACAGCGGTGTAACTTCACCGGTAAGTCTGCCTGCAGGCTCGTTTTTCTTTTCGCCGTGACTGAGCAGATCTGCCATAGCCTTAAGCTCGATTATCGCCTTATTGTATCCGACCTCGACTTCATCAAGCGGTATGTTGACGATAAGTATTATCTTCTGCTTAAGGTTGTCAAATGCGATGACTTTATCAAACAGCATAAGGTCGATATCCTTGAACTGCTCGGTGTCCTCTGTCTTCATTTTAACCGTAGGTTCGCTGTAGCCTAAAAAATCATACGAGAAATATCCTACAAGTCCTCCGGTAAATGATGGCAGATAGTCAAAGCCGGGACTTACATATTCGGCTAAGATCTGTCTCAGATAAGAAGAGGGATCGTCTGTATTAACCGTGATGTTTCCTGCTTTCAGCTTGCCGTCAATGCAGGTTATTTCAAGCTTCGGGTCATATCCCATAAAGGTATAGCGTCCCCACTTTTCATTTGCCTGTGCCGACTCCAGCATATAGCAATGTGTTGATACATTCTTCAGTATCTTCATTGCCTCTATCGGAGTGCATATATCCGACAGTATCTCACAGCTGACGGGAAGCACTTTATATTTGTTCTCGGCAGCGATCTCTTTCGCTTTTTCAAGTGTTGGTAAAAATTCCATATAGGTCTCCTTTTTCAAAAGTCTGCCAAAAACAAAAAGTCCCCGACAGAATAATACTTTCTGTCAAGGACGAATAATCTATATCCGCGGTGCCACCTTGATTTCACAGCCTCTATGCTGTGCGCTTAGCGGGATACTATCATACCCCCGGCAACTGACGCATGCCATGCGTTGCAGAATACTCGGCAGATACTGCCTTTGACTGCACCCTCAGCGGTCCATTTGACAACCCGTTTCTTGCCCCTTCTCAGCTGCCGGGGTTCTCTGTAGAGTCGTAACTGCCTTTATCTCCGCCTCATCGGTTTAAGTTATTTATTTGTCTTTATTATATCACCGCTTTAAAGCGTTGTCAAGAAGAAATCTCACTTTTTTATTTGTGAGCCGAATTTTCATAAATTACCGCTTGACAATAGTTCATTTTTGAACTATAATAGAAATAGTTCTAAATTGAACAAAACGGAGGCAAAACAATGACTGCTAACGAAATGTGGACTCATGTGCTCTCAATAGAAAACTTCTATGCAAAATACCGCAAGCGGATAATGAACAAATTTGCGCTGTCGGCGGCTGAGACGGATGTACTTATGTTTTTGGCAAACAACCCCGACTTTGATACTGCTTCACATATTTCAAAGATACGCAAGATACCTAAATCGCAGGTTTCGCTTGCGGTAAATTCTCTTTGCGAAAAGGGCTTACTGAACGGCGTATTCACGGAAGGCAACAAAAAAAGCATACATCTTTCGCCGACAGACAAAGCACAGCCGATAATAGATTACGGAAAGACGGTTCAGAAAGAATTTATATGCGCTCTTTTCAACGGTTTTTCCGACGAAGAAATAGCCGAATTCAAGCGGCTGTATACAAAAATATCAGATAACATCAGATAAAGAAAGAAGGGACTTAAATGGAATATCTAATAACGACAGTCGTCTGCTTTTTTGCAGGTATGGGAGCCGGGCTTGGAACAGGCTTCGCAGGTATGAGTGCCGCCGCCGTAATAACGCCGGTACTGGTTACTTTTCTCGGTATAGAGCCATATACCGCAGTAGGAATAGCTCTCGCCTCCGATGTCCTTGCAAGCGCAGTATCAGCTTATACCTACGGCAAAAACAAGAACCTTGACATAAAGAACGGTCTTGTTATGATGTGCGCCGTTCTTGCTTTCACGGTTGTCGGAAGCTTTGTATCAAGTCTTCTGCCGGCTACCACGATGGGCAATTTTTCCGTATTTATGACGCTTTTGCTCGGCATTAAGTTCATAGTTAAGCCCGTTATGACAACTAAGGAAGATATGGCGTCGGGAAGTATGAAGTCGAAGATAATAAAGTCAATAATATGCGGAAGTATCGTAGGCTTTATCTGCGGATTTGTAGGAGCAGGCGGAGGAATGATGATGCTTCTGCTTCTTACAAGCATAATGGGATATGAGCTTAAGACTGCTGTCGGCACAAGTGTGTTCATTATGACATTTACTGCACTTACAGGCTCCATTTCCCATTTTGCGATGGGTTCTCTCCCCGAAGTTCTCCCCCTTGTGCTTTGCGTGGTCTTCACTCTGATATGGGCAAGGATAGCGGCAAAGTTTGCAAACAAAGCAAGTCCCATAGTGCTTAATCGTGCAACAGGAGTAATACTTGTCATACTCGGAGCGGTAGTTCTCGGCTTCTCGTTTTTCGGCTGAAAACTATTTTTGCGTTTTCAGCAATAATTATTGCAATTTTCGTTGAAAGCGATGATAAAAAAGCTACAAAAAATCCCCTCGTAAAACCTGCGTTTTCCGAGGGGGATTTCTGTTATATTTATATCAAAAATCAAAATCATCGGGATCAAGACCGGCATCCTCTAAAGTCCTTGTGCGTTCATCGTCATCCATAAGCTCTAAGTCAAGCATATCAAGACCGGCATCGGATAACATTTGTTCGGTTTCATCGGTATCATCCGTGTACGAATAAAAGCTGCAGGACGAATCATTGCTATTATCGCTCTGCTTTTGCGATTCTTCTGCAAAGTGCATTATAGTTGCAAATTCCGCCGCCTGTTCAAAGCTATCCAATTTCCCGTCGTGGTTAAAGTCAAACAAACCGCCGAATAAACCTTTTCCAAACATACCGCTCACCTCATATATAAATTTTGCAAAAAGTGTAAGATTTACTTTTCTGATCATATTATATCGTGTCGGGTGTACGATAAAAAGGACAGATGGTTTATTTTAAAAGGGTGAAAAATCATTTTATGAAGTTCGGGCGTTGCCCAAGTGAAGGAGAGGGTATGCTTTTAATAAGTTTCATTTTTTGCTTTAGCGGTTTTACAAGAGGCAATCAATAATCTACGAATATTTCCGCATAGCTTTTCTGTGTATTGATATGACTTCACATCAATTCGTTTTGTTTCAAACATCAGTTTAAGCCAATAACTTGTTTCATTTGACTCTTTTAGTGCAATTTCCAGTTTTGAAATAAAGTCTTTCTTGCTTTGTGCGTACTGTGCCTCATAAATATTTGCGCCGACAGATGTTCCTGCCCGTGAGAGCTGATCGATCATATAAGAACTTTTCGGTGCAGTCACACCATCAACAAGATTAACAATAGCTACAGCAAATTCAAAAGACAGATCAAGCAATTTGTTTTCTGACATATAATCGCCGCCTACCAATAATTATATATCGCTGACGCGATA
>JAEDNF010000071.1 GCA_016302655.1 Oscillospiraceae bacterium
CAGCATTGTATAATAAACTGGGTACAGCATAATCTGATATTCGATAACGGCACACCTGCAGATAACAGGCTGCCTGACGGCGTTACCGGTTGGATAAGATCCGTATGCGCCGGTTAATCGTCATAATTTTAGCAAATCAATCAAATGCAAGTAAATTCAGGTGATATTTTTGTGAAATGTGTTGCATTTTCGCAGCAAATGGTGTATAATTATTGACGATAAGAGCAATTATTATAATTGCTAAAATGAGCCGCCTACATATCTATGTTTATAAGACGGCTAATCCAATGAAAAGGCAGGAAAACAAAATGGCAAATCGTTTTATTCTTAACGAAACCTCTTATTTCGGTGCAGGCGCAAGAGAGAATCTTGTTCCCGAGCTTAAGGGCAGAGGACTGAAAAAGGTAATGTTCGTTACCGATAAGGTTCTTCTTGAATGCGGCGTTGCAACCAAGGTTACCGCAGAGCTTGACAAGGCAGGCATTGCGTATGAGATTTTCAGCGATATCAAGGCTAACCCCACAGTTACAAATGTAAACAACGGTGTTGCAAAGTTCAAAGAAATCGGTGCTGACTCACTTGTTGCTGTTGGCGGCGGTTCGGTTATGGATACAGCGAAGGCTGTAGGAATAATCATCGCAAATCCCGAGTTTGCAGATGTTGTTTCGCTTGAGGGCGTTGCTGATACAAAGAATAAGAGCGTACCGCTGATTGCTCTTCCCACCACTTCGGGTACTGCGGCTGAGGTTACTATCAACTATGTTATTACCGATGAAGCAAACAAGAAGAAGATGGTTTGCGTTGATCCCAAGGATATTCCTGTTGTGGCAATCGTAGACAGCGATCTTATGATGGGTATGCCTAAGGGCCTTTGCGCTTCGACCGGTATGGACGCTCTTACACACGCTATCGAAGGCTACATAACAAAGGGTGCGTGGGAGCTTTCTGATATGGTTGAGCTTCGTGCTATCGAGCTTATCGCAGGTTCTCTTTATGACAGCGTTCAGGGCGACCCCAAGGCAAGAGAGACAATGGCGCTTGCTCAGTACATAGCAGGTATGGGCTTCTCAAATGTTGGTCTTGGCATTGTTCACTCAATGGCTCATCCTCTCGGCGCATTCTATGATACTCCTCACGGCGTTGCAAACGCTCTGCTTCTTCCTTATGTTATGGAATATAACGCAGAGAGCCCCGCTAAGGCAAAGTACAAGGCAATAGCTAAGGCTATGGGAGTAGAAGGTACAGAGAATATGACCGAAGAAGAAGGCGTAAAGGCTGCTATTGAAGCGGTTCGCAAGCTCTCTGTTTCTATTGACATTCCTCAGAAGCTTCACGAGATAAATGTTAAGGAAGAAGATCTCAAGGCTCTGTCTGTTGCGGCATTCAATGATGTATGCACAGGCGGCAACCCCAGAGAAACTAATGCCGACGAAATTCTTGAGATTTATAAGAAGGCATTCTGATTTTAATAGCATAAAAAATCCCGAAGCGGTTTCGCTTCGGGAATTTTTGTCTTTATCGGTTATTTATCGTTGTTCATTTTTCCGAGAGCGCTTAACGGGAACGGCGGATTTGCAAGAGGCTTGCAGGCGAGAGACAGAAGAAGATATTCGTTGTCATCGGCGGCAATCCTGTTGATTTTCAGCTCTCCGCATTTCTTACAGCGGTGAATAAGCGCCCATTCTCCGTCGGGGCGGACATATATGCTGATAGGTTCCATTATTCCGCCGCAATCAGCCGAGCGGTCGCCGGGTATGTTGTCAAGATGAATGCTTGACAGACAGTGAGGGCAGTGGTTGCGGTTGTTTGTACCGCAATTATTTACCGTTATGAATTTACCGCAGGCTTTGCAGTTGAAGCCCTCGTCTTTTGTACCGTCTTCGGTTACAACGGTATGATATTCTGTTTCTCTGTGAATGTTTTTAACCGGCTCATCGGAGCGTCTTCGTCTGTTCATTTCTACCGTCCTTTATTAAGAGCGGCAGGTATGTTTCAACCTGCCGCTGTTTATTTTGATTAATTATACGGGCATAACCTTTTTATCTTTGTCAGCGTGTTCAGCGTCAATACCGAGCTGTTTGTCCTTACGCTTTTCAAAGAACTTTTCGGCAACCTGTCCGAACATAGCGTAGCTTAATACATCCTCTTCCTGCTGAGTCCACTTTGCACATTCAGCCTTGAGCTTTTCAAGCTCGGGCTCAATGAGGTCTGCGGGACGGCATTCAATAGGCTCTTCATCGCCGAGTATCTTCTTTCTGAAATCGGGATCGATTGGAGCAGGAGTCTTACCGTAGCTGCCCTTTACAAGACCTTTGAATTCCTTTGTTACTGTCTTGTAGCGTTCGCCCATAATTACATTGAATACCGCCTGTGTACCTACTATCTGCGATGTAGGAGTTACCAGAGGAGGCATACCTGCGTCTGCTCTTACACGGGGAACTTCCTTAAGAACTTCCTCGAACTTATCAGACTTGCCTGCCTGCTTAAGCTGAGAAAGAAGGTTAGAGAGCATTCCGCCGGGAACCTGATAAATAAGAGCATTAGCGTCAACTGCAAGCAGTTTGGGATCGAGCAGACCGCTGTCGATGTACTTCTTGCGAAGTCCCATAAAGTACTCTCTTATTTCTGTAAGAAGCTTTAAATCAAGGCCTGTATCATACTCGGTACCCTGTAAAGCCGCTACCATAGATTCTGTAGGAGCGTGAGATGTTCCGAGCGCTAAAGGCGACATTGCTGTGTCAATAACATCAACGCCTGATTCGATACCCTTTAACAGACACATCGATGCAAGACCGGATGTGTAGTGAGTATGAAGCTGAATCGGGATGCTTACAGCACTCTTGAGTGCCTTAACGAGCTTTTCTGTCTCGTAGGGAGTAAGCAATGCAGCCATATCCTTGATGCAGATAGAATCAGCGCCGGCTTCTTCTATTCTCTTTGCATAGTCTACATAATACTGTTCGGTAAATACTTCACCGAGAGTATAAGAGATAGCTATCTGAGCGTGTGCGCCTTCCTTCTTGGCAGCCTTAACAGCTGTTTCAAGGTTTCTTATATCGTTGAGCGCATCGAAAATTCTGATGATATCAATACCGTTTGCAACTGATTTCTGAACAAAATACTCAAGCACATCATCAGCATAGTGACGGTAGCCAAGCATATTCTGTCCTCTGAACAGCATCTGTAACTTAGTATTGGGCATCTCGCGTCTTAATGTACGGAGTCTGTCCCAGGGGTCTTCATTCAAGAAACGCAAGCATGAGTCAAAAGTTGCGCCGCCCCAGCATTCTACCGAGTGGAAGCCTACCTTATCCATTGTGGAAAGGATGGGGAGCATTTCGTCCATTGTCATTCTTGTGGCAATAAGCGATTGATGAGCGTCACGCAGTACGGTTTCGGTAATTCCTACTTTTCCCATAACCTTTAAAATTCCTTTCAGTTAAGCGTTACGCATTTATTGTTGCGATAAGTGTGCCTGTTTCAACAGACTGACCTTTTGTAACATTGATGCTTGCGATAGTACCGTCACAGCTTGCTACAACGTCGTTTTCCATCTTCATTGCCTCTAATACTGCAATTACTGTGCCGTTTGTAACCTTAGCGCCTACTGCGAGCTTAACATCAACAATAGTACCGGGCATGGGAGCTTCGATCTTAACTCCGCCCTGTGCGCCTGCGGGAGCTGCAGGTGCGGCAACCTTCTTGGGTGCGGGAGCTGCTGCAGGTGCGGCAACAGGAGCTGCACTGCCGTCTGTTTCTTCAACAGTTACATCATAAGCTGTACCGTTAACGGTGATATTATATCTTTTCATAACAAATTTCCTTTCTTTTGTCGATTAATATACGAAATTTATATGCTTCTTTGCAGGGGAGAGAACTCTCTTTGAAGAAGCGGCTTCAATAGCGGATGTAAGTGCAGACTTAGTATCTTCTGCCGTGATAACTCTGTCAACATATCCGTTTGCGGCTGCTGTGAATGCGTCAGCCTCGTTCTCGGCATATTCCTTAGCCTGCTCGGCTGTGTTATCGGATGCACCGTTAAGGAAAGTAACAGCCGCCTCGGGAGAAACGGGAGAGATAACAGCGTCTTCCCAGGCAAATGTGAAGTCACTGCCTGCGGCGGTGCTTGCAAGAGCAACATATACGCTTCCGTAAGCATTGCCGGTTATTACTGCTATCTTAGCTGTTGTAGCAGACGCATAAGCCTGTGTCAGCTTAGCGCTGTCACGGATACTGCCTGCCAGTTCAGCGGCATTAGACTTTTCAAAACCTTCGCTGTCAACAAATGTTACAACAGGGATAGAATATGCGTCGCAAAGTGTAACAAAGCGAGAAATCTTTGCGCTGTCGGCAGCTGTGAGAACCGCACCGTTGTTTGTAGCTACAAATCCTACTGTTCTCCAGTTAAGGCTTGCTATAGCAGTAACGGCAGAATCGCCGAACTCTTTGTAAAGCTCTATAACGCTGTCCTTATCGGCTGTTGCGTTAATAAGCTCAATGCCCTTAAGTCCTGTGCTTACAACAGCGTCGTTTTCTGAAAAATAATCATTTCCTGCTGTTTCGAGATTGTTTGCAGGGAGAACGGAAACCAGCTGCTTAGCCTTTGCGATTGCTTCTGCGCTGTCTTTTGCAAGGATAGCCGCTACGCCCGATTTTGCGGCGTTAACTGCTGTTCCTGCGCCTTCTGTCTTGTCATCGGCAGTAAAAGGAGCTGTCATAAAAAGCTCAGACTTTTCCGTCATTATAACAACATCAGCCATACAAGCGATCATTGCGGCAGTTCCTGCACAAAGTCCGTCTACTATCGCTATCTGAGGTACTGCGCCCGAAAGAGCCGCACTCATCTTTGCTATCTCGCCGTATGCGCCGAGGGTTTTCATGCCTTCCTTGATGTTGCCGCCCTTTGAGTCAAAGATACCGACAACAGGTGCGCCGTTTCTGAGCGCCAGTTCGTATACCTTTCTTATCTTGAGAGCCGCTGCTGTATCTACAGCGCCTGCGTTTACGCTGATGTCCTGAGCATAAGCATAAACGACTGCTCCGTCAACATAGCCGTAACCGCTTACAACGCCTGCCTTTTCACCGTTTGCACCGACAAACTTGCCGAGCTCGACAAAGCTGTCCTCGTCAAACAGGGAGATGAGCTTGTTTGCAGCTTCACTTGCGGCAGTCTGCTCCATTTCAGCAATTTTTTTCTTCATTGCCAGAATTCCTCCGTTCTCACTTTTTGTGTGATGCGGTAAGCTGCTGAAATAAGCGCTGACCGCTTTGTATAATTATGCCAATGGCACATCATAATCAAGTATAATTATAACTCATTTTTGCCATAATAACAAGCGGATTTCGCTAATTTTTACAACTTTTATGAGATGTGAAAAAATTATCAATGTCAGCTATGTTATTATTGTTGTTTTGCACAAAACCACGCTTGATAAGCTCACTCCAAACCGCTTCGGACTGCATATTTACGGTGCACTTATTTATGTATCGGTTGAGTGCATAATTCATTGCCGTTCTCATAAGACCGTCAACCAGCATTATATACTGCGTCTCAATTTTTTCGACAAACAGCGTTTCGCCGTCGGTCGTACAGATTATGCTTCCTATCGGTTCGCCGTCGTCTTCGGCAAGAAACACCAGCTTATCGGTTATCTCTTTATCTCTCAGTATCGTAATCATTTTCTGTTCACTCTTTTTGTCGATTTATCGCTTGATACAAGAGCCTTCAGACCTTTCAGCTCTTCTGCGGTAAGGTCTGCCCATTCACCCGGTCTTAACATACCGAGCTTGATATTTCCGACTGCGCTTCTTTTAAGGCGGACTATCTGCAGTTTTACAGCCTCGCACATTTTTCTTATCTGTCTGTTCTTTCCCTCTGCTATGATAAACTCAAGCACGGTTCTGTTTTCTTCTTCGGTGAGGACTGCAACGGTGCAGGGGAGAGTAACCCCTGTGTCTATCTTAACGCCCGATGCGAGCGTTGTCAGCTTGTCGTCGGTAACTTCTCCTCTTACCGTTACACGATATCTTTTCTTGATATGGCGTGAAGGATGCATAATCGAATTTGCAAGCGCACCGTCGTTTGTCAGTATCAGCAGACCTTCAGAATCCTTATCAAGTCTGCCTACAGGGTATACACGCTCGTCTATGCCGTCAAGAAGATCGGTGACTATCTTTCTTCCGTGAGTATCAGCCATAGTGGTAACATAGCCTCTTGGCTTATACAGCTTTATGTATCTGAGCTTATTTTCACTTTCTCCGATTTTTTCGCCGTTAACCGTTATCAGATCGTTTTTGGGATCGGCTTTATCACCGATTTTTACAGGTCTGCCGTTTACCTTTACGCATCCCTGTTCGATATATTCTTCTGCTTTTCTGCGTGAGCAATAACCGCTGTCTGCAATTATTTTCTGCAATCTGACTTTTTCCATAGCTTTTATATTCCTTTCGTGTTATCACCACGCCAGAAGAGAGGCGATAAATTTATATATCACGGTAAAAAAATCGTTGTTTTGTTCCTGTGCGGTACAGCTCTCTGCCGCAAGCAGTTTAGCTGTGCCTATAATATTTCCGTTAAGCGAAAAACGCACCTCGCCGAGCTGTTCGCCTGCCGTAATATGAGCATATACGAACTTCGGCAGAATGACCTGCGCTTCAAGTTTATCCTTTTGTTCTTCGCACAGCGGCAGTTTTATTGTTTCACATTCTATGCCGACATATTCTTTATCGGAGCTTATTACCGGCAATTTCAGCATTGAAGTTTCGTATGATGTGTCGCTCATAGATACTTTTGAAAAGCCGTAGTCCAAAAGCTTTGTGTGATCCTGCCAGTCGTTAGGGGCGTTCAGCGTTACCGCAATGAGCGTGATACCGTCTCTTTGTGCGGCACTGACCAGAGTGCGCCGTGCACTGTCGGTGAATCCTGTTTTCACGCCGATACAGCCTTCGTAGGATGTAAGCAGTTTGTTGGAGTTTACAAGCCACCTGTCATAAGGCGGCGAACCGAATGATATCTTCGCCGTTGATAAACAGCAGATATCGGCAAAATTCTTGTTATTCATTGCTTCACGTGTAAGAAGGGCAAGGTCATAGGCACACGAATACTGCCCTTCGGCGTCAAGTCCCGACGGGGTAACAAAATTGGTATCAGACATACCGAGTTGTTTTGCACGCTTATTCATAAGCTCGGCAAAATTGCTCTTACTGCCCGATATATTTACTGCGGCGGCATTTGCGGCATCGTTTCCCGACGGCAGCAGCATTCCGTAGCACAACGCTCTTCGTGTGACGATGTCGCCTTCACGAAGCCCCATAGAAGTACCTTCGACTTTGATAGCTGTTGAGTCTACCGTGAACTGCCTGTCTATATCTCCTGCTTCAAGAGTCAGCAGAGCAGTCATTATCTTGGTGGTGCTTGCTATCTGTCGGTGTTCTTTTTCATTCTTTGAGAAAAGAACTGTACCTGTCTTTGCTTCAATGAGTATAGCGCTTGCCGCAGATACCTCAATGCCGGTATTGTTACAGTCGGACAGAAAACTGAGCGAATCGCCCTGTGCAAAAGCAGAAATATCGGCTATACCGAGTAATAATACAGCCGCCGATATTACTGAAATAATCTTCTTAATCATACCATTGTCCTTTCCGCATAATTTTTGTACATCTTATGCGAAAAGGACAGCTGTTATTATTGATTATCAGTCTTTTTTGCTTTCTTTCTCCGCTTCTTCTTCATTATCCTTTGAGAAGATAGCCTT